>NZ_JBFPJH010000100.1:0-11391 GCF_040838255.1 Bacillus sp. C30
GCCTTGATCTTCAATTACAGCAACGATATCTTTTAACGTTACAACTGATGAGTCGATAGTAACTTCAACAGTTCCTTCTGCTAATTGAACTTTTACTTGTTCAACGCCGTTTAGTTCTTTCACATTACTTTCAATAGAATTTACACAATGCCCACAAGACATACCCTCAACTTTTAATGTTAACTGTTCCATTTAAAATCCTCCTCTTGTTTATTCATTGTTTGTTAATCACAACTACATCTTACCATACCCCCCTAAGGTAATCAATGGTTTTGTATCATGATTTTTATTTTTTTCTAAAATCTTTATTTTTTTGCTCCAATTATGAATTTATATATCTTCTCCTATATAAACAAAAGCCAAGCTAGTCAAATACTAGCTTGGCTTTTATGCTTTTGAAAAACGTTCAAATACTGTCATTAATTCTTCAATTGCTTCGTCACCATTACCATTTTTAATAGCTCCTGAAACACAATGACTCGTATGATTTTTTAAGACACCCATTCCTACTTTTTTCATCGCTGCATTAATCGCAGAAATTTGAACTAAAATATCCACGCAATAACGATCATTTTCAATCATATTTTGAATACCACGGACTTGGCCTTCAATTCTCTTTAATCTATTTATAATTTGTTCTTTTTCTTTTTCTGATCTATGTGTTACTGATTCATGGTCCTTATGATCCATATTATCACCTTCTCAAAGTTTCTCTTCATCCAATAAAACAATTGCTTTTATGAGTATACCAATTATATCATCAAATATCTATGTAGGATACCCCATATGAGTATATTTTCGCTTTATGATTATTCTTAACACATCATTAGCTTCTCAGTCTCAATTAATATGATACCCTTTCTTTTTTAAAAAAAAACAATAATAAGCAGGGATTGTCCATCCCCGCTTATTATTCATCCACAAATATAAAAGTCTCAATTTTCACACGTGTAAATTGAGACTTTTTTCTTCCTATATATAATTATTGCTGATCACATACTTTTGTATCATTCACTACTGAAGTTCCTTCAACGGTTACCGTATGAAAACAGTCATTTACACGAACTGTCACAACATTATCTTGCCGATCAATGATATGATATTCATTAAAATTTTTATTCAGAGCACTGCGAATTTGTTCTCCTTCATAAATTGGAATGCCATGTGATAAAACCCAAATAAACCCAGCGATAGCAAGAATAGTTTTCATACGATCTACCTCCTTGAGAATATAGTGAACTTTTAATCCATGCTTTTTCAGCTCTACTAATCATGAATGGAATGAATCAAACCTTTTTGGAAATAAGTTCATTTCGTCTATTTTATGTTTATGCTAATTGTGACCGAATTGTGACAACTTTTTGTCTATTTAGACGAAAAGTTGAAACAAAACTTTCAAAAAGGACAATTCTACTTATAAAAAAAGGTTATGGAATGTTTCATCCATAACCTTTTTTCAGCCCTATTCTACAACTCATCCACCGTACTTCATGTGATTTTTGTAGAGTTATTTTATTTTTATTTTTATTCATCGACATCAAAACAAAATCTTGAAAAAACTTCCCACACGAGTTCATTTCTACTACTTACCCCAGTCTTTTCAAAAATGGATTTTAAATGATCTTGTACCGTGTATATAGATATACAAAGTTCATGGGCTAATTCCTTTGTCGACATACCTGTAAGAATTTTACGTATTACTTGCTTCTCACGTGTTGTAAAACTATACACTTCCGTAATAAGCGGAAAGATTTCTTCCGGTCTTGCTCTTTCGAATAGAACAACATAACCACCCTGAAAACTACTTGTACGTTCTAACTTACTGGCCCGAATGATTAAAAAATGTCCATAGGCTAAAGGTATACAAACTTTTTCTTCTCTATTCATACAACCTACATTATATTCGTTAGCCTTTACTTTCGAACAAACCGCACGTATTGGCCTTGGTATTTCTTTTATATTTAACTGTTCATACTTTCTAAGATTTGAGAGCCAATCGCTGCCATCTTGATTCCAATATAATAAATTAAAATCCTCACTTAATATAATCGTGCCTGTCCCTATTACCTTCTCTTCTGAAAAAGGTTTAGGAAATGCCTTTTTTAAAGCCTCTCCAGCAATTGGGACTATCGTTGCCAAATACTTACAATCATCTATATGAAAAGCGGGACTTGTACTCCCTCGAAATAAACTAAGATGCCCAAAACAGTTCCACTTACTCATACAAACGCCCCTTAATTCATCTCCAAAACTTGCTGGTTTTAAAATATTTCGGTATCTAGAGCTTTTCTTTTGTTCACCATTTGTCACCATACTAAGAGAAGCAACATGAGGATAGTGTTCTGATAAATATTTAAATTTATTAAAATCATCTTCTAGAAATTCATTCATAAACAATTGTGGATGAATCTTTTCAACACTTTCATCCGTAAATGCCCCAGTAGATAAAAAAGAAATTGGGTCTATAGCTGTAAAACAAGCGGCGTCAAAATCAATGACTTTACGTATTAAGTGGAGAAATGACTCTTGAAATGTCCTTATAGAACTTATACGATTCGCTACCATTGTAATTTCTTTCGTTATTTTTTCATACATCCTCTTCCCCCCAGATTTACGGGATTGTTTCCCTTCATAATTTCATTCCATAATAAACCTATAACACACATACTTAGGAGGTTAAAAATGAATTGGAATGATACTACCGTAAATTCATATGAACAAAGAATTCCATGTAAAATCCCAGGCTACTACAACCTATATGAAATGATGAATCATTTCTTGTTTACTACACTCCCTAAAGAAAATATGAATCCAAATTTTCTAGTTATAGGTGCTGGTGGTGGACAAGAAATTCTCTCAATAGGCAAACAAAATAGCAACTTATCTTTTACAGGTGTTGATCCATCTGAAAGCATGCTACAGCTAGCTAAAAAAAGAATTGAAAGCGAAGGCATACAAAATCAAATTCACTTTGTACATGGAACTGTCCATTCATTATTAACCAATCCATTATTTGACGCTGCTACTTGTATGCTTGTTCTTCATTTCATCCCAACTATTAAGGAGAAAAAAGAGCTTCTTAATGAAATTAGTAGTCGCTTAAAACCTGGTGCTCCATTCTTTCTCTCTACAATAAATGGTGTACCCCATACAAGTATGTTTTCTGCACAATTGAATGCTTGGCGCAACCACATGATGCAAAATCAAATTCCATTAGAAGATTGGAACCGATTTGAAAATTCTTTTGAAACAGAAATATTTCCCATTTCCGAAACGAATCTACTAGCTATCATGGAGGAATGTGGATTTACTCAAATCAATCGCTTTTTCACAAGCTTTTTAATTGATGGATACGTAGCAATAAAACAATAATGAAAAAAGGTAAGCAATTGCTTACCTTTTTTCATATACGTCTTCTACACTTGACTAATAAATCTCAATCCTTTACTTAAAGAAGTCGGCACAACAGATGCATGATTCTCCCCTTCAGCTTCATAAAACATAAATCTAAACTGATCGTGTTTTACTTGGAGAAGGCGCTCTGATAATTCGTTTGCACCTACAACCATATGCTCTCGTTCCAATGACCCAACTGTAAGGAATACTCCCGTTTCAACCTTAGCATTGTTTAATTCATTTATAAGATTCTTTTCTTTTTCAAGCACGGATTGGTTATTCCACCAAATAGATGGACTACTTATAAAATAATTTTGAAAGGCATTTACGTTTGTGAATAGTATATGTAAAGCAAATAGACCACCTAAAGAATGTCCAAATAACGTTTGCTTTCCTTTATCAATCTCAAATTCCTTTTCAATTTGTGGTTTCAATTCTTCTTCAATAAAAGTAAAGAAATTATGCGCTCCCCCTGTTTTAGGCCACGGTTTACCGTCCGGTTTTAACGGGGCATCTTTTGAAATTACGACAGGTGTAAGATCATAGCATCTTTCTTCTCCTGAAAATGCCCCTTCAATTGGATAACCAATACCTACTATAATAGCTGGTGAAACACCTGTTTTCTCTGCTCTAACTGATTGTATTTTAACCGCTTCATGGAATGTTTGAAAAAAGGCATTGCCATCTAATACGTATATAACAGGATATCCTGACTCTGGTGCTGGCTGCCTCGGCTTTGAAATATGAATTTGATATTCTTTACCTTCTAATTTTGAATACATTTTCCACTGTTCTGTATTAAATGTAATAATCTGCTGTTTTTCAATAGTAGTATTCAACTTATATCCCCCCTTCTTAACTCGTTACATATATTTCTACTTTCTCTTCTTGAGATACAACGCTATCGTATCCAAAACAAACAGGAGACCCATTATACGGATCAATCATGACACGCGCATCAATATGAAATACTTCTTTTAACACTTCATTTGTAATGATTTCTTCTGGGCTACCAGTTGTAACGATTTCCCCTTCCTTCATCGCAATAATTTCATCTGAAAACCTTGCTGCATGGTTAATATCATGCAGTACCATAACAACCGTACAATTATGTTCTTTATTTAACTTCTCCACAATTTGTAATACATCTAATTGATGAGACATATCGAGATATGTAGTTGGTTCATCTAGTAGTAACACTTCTGTCTCTTGTGCTAAAGCCATCGCTAGCCATACCTTTTGTCTTTGACCGCCTGATAAATTTGCAATTTGTCTCGTTCGAAATTCAGAAGTTTTCGTTATATCTAATGCCCAATCAATCATCTCTTTATCTTTTGAAGTTAACTTATTTACATTATTTCGATGTGGATAGCGTCCATAGGAAATTAATTCTTCCACTTTAAGTTCTCCTGGTGCAATTGGAGTTTGCGGGAGTAAAGCTAACTGCTTCGCAATTTCTTTCGTTGGAATCGTATTTAAATCCTGTCCTTGCAAATATACTTTACCGCTCTTTTGCTTTAAAATTCTTCCCATTGTTTTTAACAGTGTTGATTTACCGCACCCGTTTGGCCCTATAATTGTCGTTACTTTTCCTTCTTGTATTTCCACATTTAAATCGCGAAACACTGTAAGCTTTTCATAACTCGTTTCTAAATTTTTTGCACTTAAAATACTCACTTTTATTCCCCCTCTTACGCTTTCGCCTTATAAAGTAAATATAAGAAATACGGTACACCGACAATAGAAATAACAATTCCAACTGGTAACTCTACAGGTGTGAAAACTGTTTTTGCAATAAAGTCTGAAGCAATTACAAGAAACATTCCGATTACTCCGCACGTAGGAATTATATATTTATGCTGAATACCGACGAGCCTTTTCGCTATATGCGGTGCCATTAATCCGATGAAACCAATACTTCCTGAAACAGCAACACATGCACTCACAAGTCCGATACTACTTAATAGTAAAATGGATTTCTCTCGTTCTACTGCAACACCTAAACTTGTAATACTCGTTTCTTCCAATTGAAATAAATCTAATAAATAAGCTTTCTTTTGTATTAGTGGAATTAAAATGATAAGCCACGGTAACATAGCAACAATATACTTCCAGTTTGCACTATATATACTTCCAGATACCCAAACTGCAGCCATTTCGAAATCAGTTGACTTCATTTTGAGCGATAAATACATAGAAAACGCTCCAAATCCAGATCCAATTGCAATCCCTGTTAATAAAAGACGCTGCGAGTCTAACTTACCGTTTTTCCAAGAAAACAGATAAATTATTATAGCGGCTCCTAGCCCACCGACTAAACCAAACATCGGCATCATCATAATAGAAACCCAGTCTGTGCTCTTTAATTGCCCTTGAAAGAAGAACATGAAAATTACGATGGCTGTACCTGCTCCGGCATTCACTCCTAAAATACCTGGGTCCGCCAATCCATTTCTCGTAATCCCTTGAATTACAGCACCCGCAACACCGAGGCCTAATCCTACTAATCCAGCAATTACAATGCGCGGAAGGCGAAACTCAAAAATAACTAAATCATGGTCTGGTACTGGATCTATTCTAAAGAGTGTTTTAAATACATCTGTAATCGTAATATCAAACGTACCATTCGTTAAACTAATATAAATAGCACATAGTATTAAAAATATACTAATCCCCATTGTCATTCCAAAACGTTGACTTGAACTTTTAAGCATGTCTCTCTCCTCCTCTTGTACGGATTAAATAAAGGAAGAAAGGAATTCCAATTAAGGAAGTAACGACTCCAATTGGTGTTTCAAATGGATAGTTTACAAATCTACTTAAAATGTCACATAATGCTAAGAAAACTCCACCAATAACGCCTGCGCAAGGCAAAATCCACTTATAATCTACCCCAATTATAAAGCGCGTAATGTGTGGAATAATTAAACCTACAAAACCAACTTTCCCCACTAAAGCAACTGCTGTTCCTGTTAAAAAAATAACTGATAAAATTGCCATCGCTTTAACTAGTTTTGTACGCTGCCCTAGATTAATAGAAACTTCTTCTCCTAAAGAAAGAATGGTAATAGATTTTGATATTAACAGTGCTAAAATTATACCAATTATCCCAAATGGTATCGTGATTTTAATGATATTAGGGTCCACTTGATCTAACTTTGCATTAAACCAAAAACTAACATTTTGAGAAATTTGGAAATATGAAGCCATCGCAGCCGATACACTACTTAAAAATGTTCCAATAACTGTCCCTATAATTGCTAATCTAACAGGGGATAAGCCATTTTGAAGGAGTGAGCCAAAACCAAACACTATACCGGCTCCTAGTGCAGAGCCAATCATTGAACATAAAACCATACCAATCGATGACATTCCTGGAAGAAAAATCATACAAAGTGTAATAACAAAGGCTGCACCATCCGTCACACCCATAATAGAAGGGGATGCAAGATAGTTTCTTGTCATCCCCTGCATAAGTGCTCCTGATATGGCTAGAAATGCTCCGACTAAAAGAGCTGCAACTACCCTTGGTAAACGTGAAGTAATAATAATATTATGATTTACATCGCTTGAATCAAAATGAAATAAAGCATTCCACACTGTTTCAGCATCAATGTTTTTCGCCCCATATAAAACAGAAAGTATAACTGTAAATAAAATCAATATGGGTGCTATACATAAAATGGTTACTGGTACCGCATTCGTTTTCTGCATATCATTCAACGCACCTTACTTATTGTATTATTTAGATAAATTTTTCACTGCTTCTTTTAAGAATGCTGTTTTACTCCAAGCTGTGCCACCTTGGGCCATTGGATCTACAACGTTTACAAATACTTTCTTTTCTTTCGCAGCATGCATACTTTGCCAAATTGGATTGCTTTCAATTTCTTCTAGCACTTTCGGGTTTTTATTTTCACTTGCCTCATATTGTAAGAAAACATAATCTGGGTTAAGTTCAGCAAGTTTTTCAAATGAAATTTTCTCTTGTGCTTTTACAGTTTTAAGTTGTTCTGGAGCAGTTAGTCCAAGATCTTTATAAATTACAGGGTTGAAGTATACTCCTTCTGGATATAGGAATAATTCATTTGCTCTTAGTCTAATTACAAGTACTTTTTTGTCTTTTAACTTATCTCCTAATTTTGCTTTTGCTTTTTCAGCGTCCGCATTGTAATCTTTAATAATTTTTTCTGCTTTATCTTTTTTACCAGTTAATTCTCCCATTAACTTTAAGTTATCTTCCCAATCTGTTGAAACGTGTGATACCGGGAACGTCGGAGCTACTTTCGTAAACTTTTCAGCTGTTTCTGCTGGGAATTTCGTACTAGATGTAATAACATCCGGTTTTAATTGAAGTAATGTTTCAAAATTAGGTTGCATTTTTTCACCCACAGATTTTGCACCCTCTAATTCTTTTTCAAGATACTTTGGTAATTTACCACCTACAGTAATTGCACCGACTGGTTTAATTCCAAGTACTGCTGCATCTTCCATTGACTCTAAACTAGCTGTCGCAATTTTATCTACTTTTGCTGGTACTGTATATTCTTTACCTAAATATGTAATTTTTCGTTTTTCATCTTTTTTTGTTTCCGTAGCTTTTGTCTGTTGCTTTTGTTCCCCTGAAGTTTTATCCGTACTATTACATGCTGCTAAACCTACACTTAAAACTGTAACCATCCCTAATGTAAATAACTTCTTGTTCATCTTTATATATCTCCTCTCAAAACTTGTAAATAGATTATTTTCATATGAAAACTTAACTACATGAAACTTGTCCCAAACATATATTTCATTAGATTAATAATTTTATCCGGAACTCATTCTCATTCACTTCCCCTAAACTATAATTCTTTTACACTTCATCCATCGATAACCTTTTTCAATGATAATGATTATCGTTACTAAGTATATATTTAATATGCAATTATTTCAATAATGATTTGAAAAATTTTAACAAACTGAATTAAAAAGAAGTATCCGCCTATTATTAGCGAGATACTTCTTTTTTTAGAAATTTATATGTAATTCAACTGGACAATGGTCTGATCCCATCACTTCACTGTTAATTTTCGCATCGGTAATTTTATGTTTTAGCCTTTCAGAAATCACAAAGTAGTCTAAACGCCAACCGATATTTTTCGCTCTTGCACCCATACGGTATGACCACCATGAGTACGCTCCTTCTTGATCAGGATAAAGATAGCGATACGTATCAATGAATCCCGCCTCTAAAACACATGTGAATTTCTCTCTTTCTTCATCCGAAAAACCAGGATTTTTCCGATTACTTTTCGGATTTTTTAAATCTACTTCTTTATGGGCAACATTTAAATCTCCACAAAAAATAACTGGTTTCTTTTCATCTAATCGCTTAATATAGGCCCTGAAATCATCTTCCCATTCCATTCTGTAATCTAAACGTTCTAATCCTCGTTTAGAATTTGGTGTATACAGCGTTATCATATAAAAATCATCAAATTCTAACGTAATAACTCGTCCTTCTTGATCATGCTCTTCAATCCCTAAACCATATGTAACAGAAATCGGTTCTTTTTTCGTGAAAATAGCCGTTCCTGAGTAGCCTTTTTTCACAGCATAATTCCAATATGTATAATATCCCTCGGGATTTAAATCAATTTGTCCACTTTGTAATTTAATTTCCTGTAAACAAAATATATCTGCATTAGATTCTTCTAGATATTCTAGAAATCCACCTTTTGCAATAACTGCTCGCAAACCATTTACATTCCATGAAATCAACTTCATCTATGTTCCTCCTCTTGATGTGCATTTTCAATTTTCATGCTAACACAAAATAGATACCCTATCATAGTTTCATCTTTGTAATCTTGCTCTTACATTCGTAAATACGTACTTTATTCAGGTTATACTAATGCCAGAGGTGATGTTCTGTGCATAATGAAGAGTTCACAGTAACAAATGAGTATTGGCAAGCAATTATTCATAATGACTCCACATATGATGACAAATTCTTTTACGCTGTAAAATCAACCGGTATTTTTTGCCGACCGTCATGTAAATCGAGAATACCGAATAAAAACAATGTACGTATTTTTCTTAAGGCAGAGCAAGCATTACATGAAAATTTTCGTCCGTGTAAACGTTGTAAACCAAACGGGCTAACTTTACCTAATGAAGAATGGGTAGAGCAAATTAAAGAATATATCCAAAAACATTATTGTGACGTGCTAACCCTCGACTTACTCGCAGAAATATGCCATGGTAGCCCTTATCATCTACAACGCACTTTCAAGAAAATTGTAGGGATTAGTCCAATAGAATATATACAGCAATTCAGAATTAAAAAAGCGACAGAATACCTTTCACATACAAATCAACCCATTATGGAAATTAGTACTGATGTCGGGATAGAAAATCCGGATTATTTCGCGACTTTATTTAAAAAGAAGACAGGATTTACCCCTACTGAATATCGAAAAAAGAACGGAATAAAAGAGGTATGAAATAATGAAACCATATGAAAATAAAACTATATATTGGACATTGCTTATTCATAAACATTGGCGTATGCATATTGCAGCTACTTCAAATGGATTATGCTTCATCGGATCGCAAAATGAAACTTTTGAAGAACTAAATACGTGGGCTAGCAAAAAACTGCCACAACATACATTCATCCAAAATCCAGATTATCTGCAAACATACACAAAAGAACTTATCGAGTATTTGGAAACCAAACTAGAAACCTTTACAATTCCTATCGATGTTTACGGAACTGCATTTCAATTAGCTGTTTGGAATACGGTACGTGAAATTCCTTATGGGGAGACACATTCTTATTCAGAGATTGCGGAAAGAATTCAAAAACCTAACGCTGTACGTGCAGTTGGGACTGCCGTTGGGGCAAATCCTCTGCTTATCACTATTCCTTGTCACCGCGTTATTGGGAAAAATGGTAAACTTACCGGTTTTAGAGGTGGTTTAGAAATGAAAAAAGAATTGCTCAAATTAGAAGCGCTTCGGGAGGAGTAAATATGACAGAGGATTGTAATGAAATATTGTCTTTAGTCGTTCCAAAAGAATTTAGTTTTCAAGAAAACTTACGCTATCTATCGCGTTCTAAAAATGAATGTATGTTTCATATTGAAAACAATAAAATCTATAAAGTCATTCCTGTTCAAAACATAAATCCATTAGTTGAAATTGGTTTGAATGCCGATAGTAATATTCAAATACGTTTTTTAGGAGAATCATATGTCTCTGAAAAATGGGCACACGATGCCGTATCTAACTATGTAAAAGAGTGGTTTGATTTAACTACTGATTTAGCTCCCTTCTATAAATTAGCTAAACACAACCCACTCCTTCAAAAACCCATTAAAGAATTTTACGGTCTTCGTACTTTGGGAATTCCGGATTTATTTGAAGCACTATGCTGGGGGATTCTAGGTCAACAAATCAACCTCACATATGCCTATACTCTAAAAAGAAGATTAGTCGAAAATTTTGGCGATTATGTAGATTGGAACGGTAGAAAACATTGGATATTCCCATCACCTGAAGTAATAGCAAATTTAGATGTAGAAGATCTCGCAACATTAAAAATGACTACAAGAAAGTGCGAATACTTAATTGACGTCGCGCAGCTCATTACAGAAGGTAAATTATCAAAAGAATCTCTATTACAAATACAAGATGTGAAGCAAGCTGAAAAACAATTAACTAGCATTCGCGGTATAGGGCCATGGACAGCTCACTATGTTTTGATGCGTTGTTTACGATTCCCTTCAGCTTTTCCAATTGATGATGTTGGTTTGCATAATGCAATTAAATTTATAACAGGTTCCGAAAAGAAACCGACTAAAAATGAAATAAAAGAATTTGCATCAAATTGGACAAATTGGGAATCTTACGCGACTTTTTATTTGTGGCGGGTGCTATATTTTTCTCTTTTACACATCTCCGTGTCCCCGAGACGTCCATTAATCTCTGATTCCGTCTTTTTCTTGT
>NZ_JBFPJH010000101.1:0-11365 GCF_040838255.1 Bacillus sp. C30
TAATATTTCTTTCCATTTTCTACTTGCGTATCCTCTAGCGTGTAATTATATTCTTCTTTATATTCTTTTTTGATATATTCTTTAGCTTTCTCAAAAGTAAATGCATCTTGATTCTTTCCTGTCTCTACCTTTTGATTCTTTTCTGTTTCTACTTTTTGGTTCTTTTCTGTCTCTGTTTTTTGGTTCTTTTCTGTTACTACCTTTTGATTTTTTTCTGTCTCTGCTTTTTGATTCTTTTCTGTTACTACCTTTTGATTTTTTTCTGTCTCTGCTTTTTGGTTCTTTTCTGTCGCTACCTTTTGACTCGTTACTGCATCATTTTTTTGTGCCTTCGCTGCTGTCGTTACACTCTTTGCAGTTTTTTCCTCTTCACCAATTTTAGTGATTAATCCTAAAGCCTTTTTATTATATTCTTCAAGGTTCTTGTTATCTTTTGTTTCTGAAACTAGCTTATTTAATATCTCTTTCGCTTCTGTATAATTTTTCTTACTTATTAACTCTTCACTTTTTGCCAGTTGCTCGCTATAATTCTTTTTTTGTTCTAAGATCGCTACTAATGCTGTTCGTTCTTCCTTGGCTTGTTTTATAAGCGTATTATTTCCATTCTTCATGTTCTCTACTTTTTCAAATGACTTGATTGATTCTTCTACCTTTGTTTCTTCTTTTAACTTCACTGCTTCAATCATTGCTTTCGTTTGTTCTACAAGCATCTTTGCATCTGAATCGTCTTATTTCTCATCTAGCGCTTTTTCAAATGATGACAAAGCATTTTTATATTCTTTATTCGTTAACGCGGTCTTTCCTTCATCCATTGCTTTGTCAAAATTCCCATTACTACATCCAGCTAACATTAAAAACATAAGTCCAATTACCATTAATAACTTTCTCATTTTCTCTCCCCCTATATATCCCTAAAACAATAACAGCATATGTATAAAAGTCTGTGTAGTAATTAGACTGAAAGTAAATATGTACTGTACATTTCATTTACTATCATTACTTAAAACTCCTAAATAGTTGGTAGTTGGTTTTCTTCTTCTTTTAAGACAGAAAGGAATTTTAATAAAGCCCTTACTCAGAATCTTTACTACACACACTCTTATACACATAGAAAAATCATTTTTCGTTTATAGTTTGCTATTTCTTCAGCTTTAAACATCCTCAGCTAATTGGAATACAAACTATAATCTGTAACATACAGAAAATCAACAGAAAACAAACCGTAACAAAAGTCACAATTTGTAACTATCTTGTAACACAAATGTAACATAAGGTTTTTAAACATACAATAGTTTTTTTACATTATTTTCCGATATCTATATTTTAAGCGTCAATAAGATACCAATCCTTAGTGTAAATACGGATTCTCCATAAAAGCATACAGGGGATCTTTCCTCATTGTCATCCAGTTGAAAAGTAAACAGTACTCTGAAACGAGAATTTCATACGCTAATAAAAAAAGCCTACTAATTAAAGTAGACTTAAAATAATGCCACCTTTTCGTGCAATTGGTTATCACGAAAAGATGACATGAAAATCTTTAAAGTTATCAAATTAATAGTTTGTCAGTTCATTTTCAGGAGTTTGAATAATAACAGGGTTTTTCCCTGGATCAATCCATCTTAAAATATCAATAACATTTTGTTTATCTACACCTGTACACCCTTCTGTCCATGAAGTAGAAACATGGAAGAAGATTGCGCTTCCTTTGTATGGTGTACGTGATTCAGTATTATAATTAATTACGAATCCATAATCATATGCTGGAATATACATATTTTCAGCTGATTTCCATCTACCTCTTACAGGCTTTTCCTGTAAAGTATTATAGTATGGAGATGTCGAATCATCTACCCAAACGTGATTTTGCGTTAAATTAATAAAGGGAAGTTTCGTACCAGGATTCCCTTGTCTACCGAAAGCTGCACCAATTGTGTATTTTCCTCTTGGCGAACTCATACCACTTTCACTCATCTCAACTGCAAAACCTTTTTTCCCAATATATCCACTTATATTCTTTCGCTCTCTCCATTTCCCATTTGAATTTTCAAATGTACGAACTTGAGCTTGATCCGTATTATAGCCTTTTGTTGTAACTAAAATAACCTGTTGATTATTTTGGATTGTTTTTAAGTTATCAATAACTGTTCGAGATTCATTCATATTCATCCATTGTAGACCTGAACCAGTTCTTATACGCAACCACGTACCTCTTTCTTCAACTACTGTTACCGTTTGCGATGTATATTTTACAAGTACATTCGCTGAGTCCGCTGGATAATCATATGTGAAAAAGTCTCTATTAATATGAATTCTTTTCTCGTTTAATAAGATCCATTTGAACCCTTGATATGTATGGATTTTAACCCAGCCATCTCCTCTCTCTTCATACACTGTGACAGTTTGCGGGGCACCTTCAAAAGCGATTCCTGAAGATAATGAAGCATCATGATAAGCAAAGAAATCTTTGGACATCTGAATTTGTTTACGTTTGAACTCTTTATCTTTTGAAGTATCTGTTCGAGCAACTAAACTTACAGTTTCAGCACGAGTAATCGTTTGATCAGGCTTCCAATTATCATCACCGTATCCACTTGAAATACCTAATTCAACCAAGATATTTACATGTTTCTCGCTCCAATGCCCTTTTAAGTCGTTAAATACTGTTGGAGGATTTCCTATCACTTTCTCTTGCAATTTGTATGCATTTACTAACATAGAAGCCATTGCGCCTCTCGTTAACTTTCCAGTAGGGTTAAACTTCCCGTTCCCTTCTCCTTTAATAACACCCGCTTTTTCTATAGCTGCAATATACGGAGCTGCCCAATGCCTTTTTGAGTCATCAAAAGAAGGTTTTGCCGATTGATCGATAGGAAGATTCAATATTTTAGCCATAATTGTTGCGGCGGCTCCTCTATCTATCTCTAAATTTGGTGAAAACGTGCCATCTGGCATACCCGACAATACATTTTTATTTATAAGATAGTCTATCGATGGCTTTACCCACCCCGGAACATCAGGGAAACTACTTGGAGCTGCTTGTGCTTTTGATGGTTGCTCTTGCTGCATAGCGTTCTCCTGTTTTGTTTGTGCTTTCGGAGCTTCCGTTTCCACCTCATTCTTAGTTACATTTTCCATTTCAGCTAAAGAACTTGAAGAAATAGAAAGAGATCCTACTGCAATCATACCTATCGTTGCTATTTTTATAAGCTTCATATTTATACATGCTCCCCTTTTCTTAATTAAACTAACTCGTAGTACTACGAGTTTTTGTGATTCATTTCACAAAAACTATCATAATGACAGATCACACAAATGTTAATTATAACTTTTTATCCTAAATATTCCAATAGATGATTTAGAATCCTTTTTAAAATTGGAATTCCTATTTCTTTATTAGCTTTAGTTTTTTGTTTTGTAAAACGGTATTAATTCTTTTTTCACTACATAAAAAAATGTTATTACTCTTATTAAATTGAGTAATAACATTTTCATTTAAAAACTACTTAACAAACTGGCTTCCAACTAGCATCCTTTATATCTTCGTTAGTCGGTTTTCTAACTGATTCAACAAAGCATTCCTCGCAAGCACCAAATACAATGAAATTTCTCTGTGCTTGTCTTAACGAAACTTCATTTGCTCCGCCTTCAAAGTCATGATCGTTAAACTGAACAGGATCATCTTCCCAATAACATATGTTACAGATTTCATATGTACCTGGTGGTTCTTCTTCTAATGTTTTATATCCGCAGCATGGACAAGTGTATTTCATTTTGTCACTCCATTATTAACTGATTTTTTCTCCCATATATTCCGATTCACAAAGAATGTAACAGC
Source organism: Bacillus sp. C30 (assembly GCF_040838255.1). Lineage (NCBI taxonomy): Bacteria > Bacillati > Bacillota > Bacilli > Caryophanales > Bacillaceae > Bacillus > Bacillus sp. C30. Next base: position 3,839 of record NZ_JBFPJH010000101.1, read on the forward strand.
ACAAATCATAGTTATTCCCATGAAAAGAGTATTAGAATCTTCGTATGTAGTTGGAATCCCTACCGTTACGAAAACAATACTAAAAGCTAAAAGCAAATATAATAATAAAGATATAATATAGCTTAGTTTAAAACGTAAAATGATACCTCTAAACAATAGCTCACCAAGTAGACAGCCACCTAAAATAATAGGTACTCCGAAATACAATGTAAGGACTCCCATTTGGGAAGTAGCTTGAATTACCTTTCCAAGTATAGTCGGCGAAATCATCTCATTATTTTTTCCCATCCTATCATATAAATCAAGTACCGTTAATGAAATAAATAAACTTAATATAGAAAATGAATACGGAATTAAAAATTTGCTCAATCTCATTCACCTCACTTTTCCCTTCACATATATTATTCATTATTTTCTATCATTTTTACATGAAAAAATACCCCTCTATGATAAAACATAGAGGGAATAATTTCTATATAAAAACCTATACCTTATCCTGAAGTGAACCCGAAACCCGAAAACAGAACACATATCAAAACACCTAAACCGTCTGTTCCCTATATTCTTTAGGGGACAAGTGGTTTAGGTGGTTTATTAGAAGGTAGTACCTTCTTTTTTATAATATTCTTTTGAAATCTCTTCATAAAATGCTGCCGATGTCGCGTAGAAATAAGGTGCAGACCATAAGAAACCGATTCCTAAAGTAAGAATACTTAAAATGAACCAGCCAAGGAAACTTAAGCATAGTAAAAAGTAATCCATTTTATGTCCATTCATCATATGGCGACTTTCGGTAATCGCTTGATTCGCTGTGTATTCTGGACGATCATTCAAAATAAAATACGTCATAGAATAAGAAAATGATTTAATAATACCCGGAATAATAAGAAGTAATGTCCATAGCATCAAGTATACATACATTAGTAAATATGTTAAAAACGACTTCATAAGCTTACTTCCATCGCTAAACCATCTAAATAAATCACCAATGCGAGCACTAGTCTCACGGATTACATTTAAAACAAGATAGTAGGCGCCTATTGTTAACGGACCAATAACAAGCATTGCAATAATACTTACTGTAAGCGAATCACTTGCTTCTTCCCAACCCCAAAACATCGAGAAAACACCTGTAATTAGAAGTTCAACAGCTCCAATAAGGATTCCAAGTAATAAGGTTGCCCCTACCGCTAATCCCCATTTTCCTTTTAATGCATCAAGTGCTTCTCTTTTCAACTGACTTATCATATATAACCTCCTAATATTATTTCTATATTAGTATACCATTTATATCAAAAATTTCACGAATTCCCCTGAAATAGAAAGATACTACTTTTTTTCTGATACGTATTGAGAAATGTGAGCTGTATTTGCACCCATATATGAATCAAACTACTCATTTCTCCATAACAAAAAAGCCTGCCTTTCATAATAGGCAAGCTTTTTTAAATTAATCCTCACTTATTCTCTTCTTATACCAATCCTGCATTCTCTCCGCATCTTCTACTCTCGTATGCTCTAGTTTATAATTCGATGATGCACTAGAAAACGTATACGTACATAAATCCGCTCGGCGCTGGAAATATGATTGTGTTTTTTCAATTGATTGGACGTGTCTTCTTCTTACAAGTCCTGTATGTTTCCCAATACTACGATGTATAATCGTAATTTGTTCTCCGTTTACACCGTAACCATTTGTTTTAAATGTTGCGTATCCAAGTGTAAAGATGAGGATAGCTAGCGGTAACAACGCCCACATGATGAAATACTTTTCAAAGTATATGCTTATCCCAGTAAGCGGGACTGCTAGCATTGCGAAGAAAATGAAACTATCAATTAAATAACGGCGCAAGGCTGCTTTTGGTAATGCAGTAATATTTGTATTCAGTTCATATGGCAATTGTAAATGAGCGAGTAACTCTTGCACACGATCTTTTCGAATAATCGGATGCAGCGTAACTTTGTCTTTCTCTTCTCCCAATCCCTTACTTTGAATGACTTCGACTTGCACAGCACAATAACCGAACATCTGACGGAAAATACCTTCTTTTATCGTAATCCCTTGAATGCGGTGTAACTTTAGTACAAGTTCTTTCCTTTCAAGTAATCCTTGAGAAATACGCACTTCATCGTTTTTTCGATTTACTGTGAAATTACCATGTTTTAACGCGTAACCAATTGTAGATATAATCCACGAAAGGACGAGTAAAATAGCTACCATGTAAATCCAGCCGTATATATCATGATCCATTACATACGACTCTACGCTATTTTTTATCCATTTCGGAATGTACTCATCTACTTGGTGATACACGAAAAAGATTAATGAGAATAATAATCCAAATTGACCGGATGTAACAGATGCTAATAAAATTTCTTTCAAAGTTAATTTGTACTCTGTCGCTTGCTTTTCCTCTATCATAGCTTCTTTTTCTACTACTTCTTCTGATGTTTCTTCTGCTTTCACTTCTGGAGTTGGCTCATTTAGTAAGGAAATAAGCTCCTTCGCCTCATCTTCTGTAATACCAGCTAGGCTTACTTCGGCATCATCGCCTCCGCCAGCTGTTTCGATCTGAATTTTCTTCAAACCGAGCATTTGATATAACACGTTAGAACTCGTATTAATCGTTTGAACACGTTCTTTATTTAAGTAACTCTCTTTCTTCACGAAGAGCCCTTGTTTCACATGTAATACGTTATTTTCAACCCAGTATGTTGTGTAATACCATTTTTCAAACGCTGAAAAAATAGTAAGTAAACCGAATCCAGCGGGAATTAAATACCAAAATGGGAACTTTCCATTTAAACTAAACATGAAAATAAGTAATGGTATAAAGTCTGTTATTTTTAATTCTAATAACATCGTAATGGGATGCTGCCTCTTATACATCCTCATCACTCACTTTCGCTAATTCTGCGATTCTCGTTTTTAACATTTCTGCTTCATACATCGTTAAGCCTGGAATGCTGTGAGAAGTTGCCGCTGTTGAAATATGTAATTCTGCTAATCCATATTTTCTCATAATTGGTCCTTGTTCAATTGTAACGTGCTGTACACGAATCATCGGTACTAATACGCGCTTTACTACGAAAAGACCGTGCTGAATTTCAAGCTCTTCTTCATTTAATTGATAGCTATAATAACGCTGACGTAGTTTCGGGAATACAAAGTACGAAAATGGTGCTAGCGCAACTGTTAACCCAACCATCACATACAAAATCCACGCCCACCAATCAAACTTTATCATGAGGAAAAGGTATACTAAGATGACGAGAATACCTATCCCTTCTTCAATTACAGCACGAACTTTCCACACCTTGACCATGTCAGGATGAATTTCATTTTTCAATGGATCCATGTAACCACTCCAAATCTATTAATCTAATATATGAATTGTCTCAATCTATATTTTACATAACTTTACATAAAATTGAAAATTTATTATTTATCCGTTTTTTTCTCAGGAATAAAATATCCGAACCAAAGGAGCCAAACTAAACTAATTAATGCGAGCCAACCTTTATCCGCTTGGAAAGCTTCAATCATACCTGGAATTTTATACACTCCCACAAATCCAAGGAAACCGAGCCACCAGTTTTTCTGCATTTTCATTTTTATTCCCCCTCCTTCATTACGTTTTTCACATTTTGAATCCAAATTTCTTTATACTTTAACTGGAATCCTATTAATATGTAATTACTCATATTATCAATAACGAGCGCTAACGTATGCGCGTTTTCTTCAGTTGCATGTTGTGACACAACACCAAGTTCCACACCTTTCTTTAATAAATCGTGGAATCCATTTAAAAACTCTTCTTGTATTTCAAATAAGCGTTTCTGATACTTTTCATTTCGCGTCGCAGTTACGATGAATTCATTTATAACGCGTAATATGCCTTCTTGACCTCTATACTCCGATAACATATGTAAACCATCTGCGATTAACTTTTCTGCAAAGTTTTCTTTCGTATATTGTTCTTTATCGAAGTAATTGACGAAATAATATCCAGAAAAAATCTCTTCAAATAAAAAATCAACTAGCGCTTCTTTAGACGGAAAATGATAATAAATAGCTGGCTTTGATATGCCTACTTCTTTCGCAATCATTGAAAGACTCATCTTCTCAATGCCATGCTCTGCCATTAGTTTAAATGATGCATCTACAATGTGCTGCGATGTTTGTAAATTTTTTGTCATACTGTACCTCTTCTATTTTTACTTACCGATCGGTAAATAAATTGTAAAATGAAAATGAATGATTTGCAAGTTAATTAGAGTTTTAAAAGGAACTTCTTGATGAACCTAGAAAAATATAAAGTAAAAACAATGTATAACGATAAGGAGGATTTTCATATGGGATCTGGCGGTGAAGATGGCAAAGATGGTGAGAGCGGTAGTAGTGGGCTTTTATTACTCATTCTGCTCTTTATCGTATTCATTATAATTGGAGCTAGTTATAGTGTGTTTAGCTTCTAAGAAAAGACACAATTCAGTTAGTTATAGTAGCGTAGAAAACTTAAACAGAGATTAAAATTTTCCTTCTTAAGGTTTCTTCACCAGTAAGGGCACACAAAATAGAAAGCCCCGGTTATATTTAACAGCCAGCGCTTTCTATTTTCAGTATTCTTATAATGCTTCATCTATATTTCCAACTCGCACACGTAAATCGTTATTGATCATCCACAATAATATACGCTGTTCTAATTGGCCCATGCACACCTACGACAAGGTTCATTTCAATATCCGCGCTATTTGATGGACCCGAAACGAAGTTCACACAAGCCGGCAAGTTTTCTCCCGCTTTATTTTGATTATGGATCAGTTTTGTAGCTTGGGTTAATCTTGGGACAATCGTACTTTTAGGAACGATTGCAATATATGACTCCGGAAGAAGACTCACATGTCTTCCTTTTAACCCGTCATTAAATAGTACAACGGTTCCTGATTCTGCCAAAGTCATATCACTGAACGTAATGCCAAGGTCAGCAGCTTTCGCAAATTTTATGTCCTCTTCTTTATGATCTAATCCCCATGTACGAAAATGTGTTGTGCCTTCATTGCTGAAACATGGCGTAAGACCATACTCATTAAAGCGCTCATCATTCGAACATATAGCAGATTTGATATTCCAATCTGTTATAAAAGACCCCAATGTTTCAACAAGATTTTCCTTTGTTGTTCGCTTTATTTCTGTATGAATCACTTCGCAGTGCTCTATTAACTTTAATACAAGTTCATCTTGCGCCAGTCCGTCAAAAACATCCCACTGCGGGGAAAAAGACCAGTTCGGTTTTTCCACTGCTTCTGGACGTTTCCTACCAAGCTTTTCTGATAACTGGAGTAAAAATTCCTCACGATTTTGGATGGCCATTATTGTTCTCCTTTTCGTGTTTTTCAAACCACTCTCGAAACGGTTGTTTTTTCGGAACTGGAAAATCTCTCGCATCCGTCCAAGCTTTTAACGGCCCAATGCCGCGCTCAATCTTATCCCCTTTTGCAAGAGGTTTTAATGCATACGGAGCGCTCTTCGCTGCAAAAGAAAATAGTCTAGGACTCTTCACCGCTTTTTCAAAACCTTTCATAGCCACGTTCCAAGCTACAGGTGATCGTTTTTCTTCTACAATGCGGCTGCGATGTTTAATTAATAAGTCATGTAACGGGATTTTCACTGGACACGCTTCTGTACAAGCACCACAAAGGCTAGATGCGTAAGGTAAATCCTTATATTCATCATATCCCCCTAAAAGCGGTGTCAACACAGCTCCAATTGGTCCTGGATAAATAGAGCCATATGCATGTCCACCAATATGCCTGTATACAGGACACACATTAATACATGCCGCGCAACGAATGCACTGAAGGACACTTTGGAATTCTGTTCCTACAATATCGGAACGGCCATTATCAACAATGACTAAATGAAATTCCTCAGGTCCATCCGTCCCGCCAGGCTCAGTTAACCCTGTAATATAACTTGTTAACTTTTGTCCTACAGAACTTCGGCATAGAAGTGTTACTAAAACATCAAGCTCTTCCCATGTCGGAACAATACGCTCCATCCCCATAACTGTAATCAACGTTTTTGGAAGTGTCGTAGTAAGTCTTGCATTTCCTTCGTTTGCTACGATAGAAATTGACCCAGACTCTGCAACAGCAAAGTTACATCCAGTCACCCCTATATCCGCTGCAAAAAAATCATCCCGTAAATAATCTCTTACAAACCTCGCCATTTCCGTAGGATCAGATGTTCCCGTATACTCTAACTTTGTTTTAAATATTTCACAAATGTGTTCTTTATCCTTGTGAAGACACGGAACAACAATGTGTGATGGAGGATCGTGGTCGTTCACTTGTAGAATAAATTCAGCAAGATCTGTTTCTAACACTTCCGCTCCAGCTTCTTCAATCGCTTCATTTAAACTAATCTCTTCCGTTACCATCGATTTTGATTTCACAATTTTTTTCGCGTTTTTCTTTTTTACAATCTCTTTTACATATTCCCTTGCGTCTTCTGCAGTCTTTGCGAAATAAACGAAACCACCATTTTTCTCAATATTTTCACTCAGCTCATATAAATAATAATCAAGGTTTTCTAATGTATGCTTTCGAATTTCTTCTCCTAAAGCTCGCCATTCTTCCCAGTTTCCAAGACTCTCAGTAGCTTTTAATTTCTTAACTCTAAGACCATCTTGCGCTTTCCTGACAGCCTGTCGCATAAATTGATCCCCAATGCCTGTTGCAGTACGCTTATGAAAGGGATCGTTCCCAATTTTCATTCCCATCTCTATATCCCCCCTTGTTTTCGATCTTCATTTAATACTTGAGCAATATGTTTTACATCAATTGGATAACCATTGCGTGTTAAACGTCCTTTTATATTCATTAAGCAGCTACAATCCATCCCAATTAACAATTCCGCACCGGTTTCCATAATATGCTTTACTTTTTCCTCAACCATTTGCTCAGAAATTTCTGGCATTTTCACCGAGAATGTCCCTCCAAATCCGCAGCAATCATAATTATGCGGCAATGAAACAACTTCCAGTCCCTTTACACACTTTAATAGTTTTTGCGGTGGTTCCTTAATCCCCATTAATCGGCTCATATGACAAGATGTATGAACCGTTGCTTTTTTATGAAGCTCTGCACCTAAGTCTTCTTTCCCTAATACTTCCACAAGAAATTGTGTGAATTCATACGTTTTATTTCCAAGTTCAGTCGCTTTTTTCTTCCAATCCGCTTCACTTTCAGAAAACAAGCTAGAAAACTCGTGAACCATCATAGCGCAAGAACCCGATGGTGCCACAACATATTCTGAACTAGAAAAGGCTTCAATCATATGTTTTGCAGCTGTTTTTGTTTCTTTCACATACCCGCTATTATAAGCAGGTTGTCCGCAGCAAGTTTGAGTTTTAGGAAAATCAACTTCACACCCTAAACCTTCAAGAATTTCCACAACATCTTTCCCTACTTCTGGATAAAAAATATCTGCAACACAAGTAATAAATATTGATACTTTCATAT
>NZ_JBFPJH010000102.1:0-11185 GCF_040838255.1 Bacillus sp. C30
TTATATGATTGTTGAAAAAGGTTTAGCGAAAAATACAGTTGTATCTTATGAACGCGATTTAAAAAGCTATGTGAAGTATTTGCAAAATGTAGAACAAACGAAGACGTTTCATGAAGTGACACGCTTGCATATTGTTAACTTTTTGCAGCATTTAAAAGAAAACGGGAAATCTTCAAAAACATTGGCGCGTCATATTGCATCGATTCGTTCGTTTCATCAATTTTTACTTCGTGAACGAGCAGTGGAGCATGACCCATCGGTACATATTGAAACGCCACAAGGGGAACGAAAATTACCAAAAGTATTATCAATCGACGAAGTGGAAGCATTGCTTCAAACACCGAAAACGGCAAGTGCTTTTGGGATTCGTGATAAGGCAATGTTAGAGTTGTTGTATGCAACAGGACTTCGTGTTTCAGAATTAATTGCATTAAATTTAGAAGATGTGCACTTAACGATGGGATTTGTTCGCTGTATCGGGAAAGGGAACAAAGAAAGAATTATTCCACTAGGAAGCTTAGCGACAGAAGCGATTCAAAAGTATATTGAAAAAGGAAGAAGAGAATTGATGGGGAAAAAAGCAGTAGATGCGCTCTTTTTAAACCATCATGGTAATCGATTATCGAGACAGGGATTTTGGAAAATTTTAAAACGGCTAGCGAAAGAAGCGAATATTGCAAAAGAGCTTACACCGCATACGTTGCGTCACTCTTTTGCTACGCATCTATTAGAAAATGGGGCAGACTTACGTGCTGTACAGGAAATGCTTGGACATGCAGATATTTCGACGACACAAATTTATACGCACGTTTCAAAAACTAGATTAAAAGATGTATATAAACAGTTTCACCCGAGAGCATAGTCACTATGCTCTTTTTTCATAGATTAAGAAGAGTGAACCATTTCACAGAAACTTCACAAACATTTCGTACATTGTTTTCAGCAGAAGACTAGAATATTACAATGTATTTCCTCTATACTAAGGAAAGTATGAAGGAGGAAATGATGATGAAAAAACTTATTATTACATTATTTATCGCGATGCTAGCATTGGCTGGCTGTAATACAAACAAAGAAGAACCGAAAAAAGAACAGAAACTTGAAGCTATAAAAGTAGCGGTTCAAACGAATCCGAAAGAAATTAAACCTGGTGAAAAAACAGAAGTACAAGCACTTGTTACACAAGGAAAAGAAAGAGTAACGGATGCTGATGACGTAAAGTTTGAGATTTGGAAAGATGGCGACGAGAAACACGAGATGTTAGATGGTAAGCATAAAGGAAAAGGTGTTTATGCAGTAGAGAAAACATTTGAAACTGATGGAGTATATCATATTATTCCTCATACAAATGCACGTGATATGCACGCTATGCCAGAACAAAAAGTTACTGTAGGGAATGCGAAAGTAGAAGATGCGAAAAAAGAAGAAGGCCATGGGGATCATAAAAGTGATACGATGATACATCTTATGGCTGGTGATATTAAAGCAAATGCAGAGTCAACAATGAAAGTTCATTTAAAACAAAAAGAAGAAGCGTTATCTGGTGCTGAAGTACAACTTGAGATTTGGAAAGACGGCGTTGAAAAACACGAATTTATTCCGGCGAAAGAAGGGAATAAAGGGGAGTATGAGAGTAAACATACTTTCAAAGAGAATGGTGCTTATAAAGTGAAAGTTCATGTAAGAAAAGGTGAACTACATGAACATAAAGAAGAAACAGTAGAAGTAAAATAAAAAGTAGCTCTTTAGAGCTGCTTTTTATTTTTATATTAGGAAATATGTTATAAAATGATTAGCACTTCTTTGCAGAATGGATTACAATAGAAGGGTAAAGAAAATGAGGAATTCTACGAAAATGTATTAAAAAGAAAGCGTAAACATGTTATGATATCAATATCAGATGTCTGACATCTGACTTGGGAAAACCTAGAAATGTTTTTTATTCGTTTGAAAGTAAAACGAAAAAGTTAGAGAATGATTTAAAGCAGTACTGTTTAATAATGAGGACGAAAGATAATTCCCATTGATAACAGTTTCACTTTATAGCGTTTTGAACATACTACAAGAAGTAGAACTGAACATATAGGAGGTTGCAGTTATGAATAAATATAAACGTATTTTCCTAGTCGTAATGGACTCTGTGGGAATCGGTGAAGCACCGGATGCTGAGCAGTTTGGTGATTTAGGTTCTGATACAATTGGTCATATCGCTGAACATATGAATGGATTACACATGCCAAACATGGTGAAATTAGGCCTTGGTAATATTCGTGAAATGAAAGGAATCTCTAAAGTAGAGAAACCGCTTGGATATTATACAAAAATGCAAGAGAAATCTACAGGTAAAGATACAATGACAGGTCACTGGGAAATCATGGGCCTTTACATTGATACACCATTCCAAGTGTTTCCTGAAGGATTCCCGAAAGAATTACTTGATGAATTAGAAGAAAAGACAGGTCGTAAAATTATCGGTAATAAACCAGCTTCTGGAACAGAGGTACTTGTTGAGCTTGGTCAAGAACAAATGGAAACAGGTTCTTTAATTGTTTACACTTCTGCTGATAGTGTATTACAGATCGCAGCTCATGAAGAAGTAGTACCACTTGAAGAGCTATATAAAATTTGTAAAATCGCACGTGAATTAACATTAGATGAGAAGTATATGGTAGGGCGTGTTATTGCTCGTCCGTTCGTTGGAGAGCCAGGAAACTTCACACGTACACCAAATCGTCATGACTATGCGTTAAAACCATTTGGTCGCACAGTAATGAATGAACTTAAAGATAGCGATTATGATGTAATTGCTATTGGTAAAATTGCTGACATTTATGATGGAGAAGGTGTAACTGAATCACTTCGTACGAAATCAAATATGGATGGAATGGACAAGCTTGTAGATACATTAAATATGGACTTTACAGGTATTAGCTTCTTAAACTTAGTTGACTTTGATGCCTTATTTGGTCATCGTCGTGACCCACAAGGGTACGGAGAAGCTCTACAAGAATATGACGCACGTCTTCCAGAAGTATTCGAAAAACTAAAAGAAGATGATCTATTATTAATTACAGCAGACCATGGTAATGATCCAGTACATCCTGGTACTGATCATACACGTGAATATGTACCGTTATTAGCATATAGCCCAAGCATGAAAGAAGGCGGACAAGAGTTATCACTTCGTCAAACATTTGCTGATATTGGTGCAACTGTAGCAGAAAACTTTAATGTTAAAATGCCAGAACATGGAACAAGCTTCTTAAACAAGCTAAAGAAATAGGGGGATAAACAGATGAATCGTGAACTAATTACAAAATCAGCTTCATACTTAAAAGAGAAATTTCAAGAGACACCACAAGTAGGACTAATCCTTGGATCTGGACTAGGTGTATTAGCAGATGAAATCGAGAACGCAGTAACAGTACCATACAGTGAAATCCCTGAATTCCCGGTTTCAACTGTAGAAGGACATGCAGGTCAACTTGTATTCGGTACACTTCAAGGTGTAACAGTAGTAGCAATGCAAGGACGTTTCCATTTCTACGAAGGATACGATATGCAAAAAGCAACATTCCCAGTTCGTGTTATGAAAGAACTAGGTGTAGAAACAGTTGTTGTAACGAACGCAGCTGGTGGTGTAAATACATCATTTGAACCAGGCGATCTTATGTTAATTTCAGACCATATTAACTTCATGGGTACGAACCCATTAATCGGACCAAATGATTCTGAAATGGGTGTACGTTTCCTTGATATGTCTACATCATATACGCCAGAACTTCGCGAAATGGCGAAACAAGTTGCAGCAGATTTAAATATTAAAGTACAAGAAGGTGTATATGTTGGAATGACAGGTCCTGTATATGAAACACCTGCTGAAATTCGTATGCTTCGTACACTTGGCGGAGATGCAGTTGGTATGTCAACAGTACCAGAAGTAATTGTAGCTCGTCATGCAGGTATGAAAGTACTAGGTATTTCTTGTATTTCAAATATGGCAGCTGGTATTTTAGATCAACCACTTCACCACGATGAAGTAATTGAAACGACAGAACGTGTTAAAGCTAATTTCTTAGCATTAGTAAAAGCAATTGTAAAACAAATGAAGGGGTGACTTCACAATGAGAATGGTGGACCTAATTGCAAAAAAACGTGATGGACATACATTAACGACAGAAGAAATTAACTTTATCGTTGAAGGATACACAAATGGTAGTATTCCAGATTATCAAATGAGTTCACTTGCAATGGTAATTTTCTTCCAAGATATGAATGATCAAGAACGTGCAGATTTAACGATGGCAATGGTAAATAGCGGTGATACAATTGACTTATCAGCCATTGAAGGGGTAAAAGTAGATAAGCATTCAACGGGTGGAGTTGGTGATACAACGACACTTGTATTAGGTCCATTAGTAGCTGCTTTAGGTGTACCAGTTGCGAAAATGTCTGGACGAGGTCTAGGACATACGGGTGGTACAATTGATAAATTAGAAGCAGTACCAGGATTCCATGTGGAAATTGAAAATGATGAATTCATGCGTCTTGTAAATGAAAATAAAATCGCTGTTATTGGTCAAAGTGGAAACTTAACACCTGCTGATAAAAAGTTATATGCGCTTCGTGATGTAACTGCAACAGTAAATTCAATTCCTCTTATCGCTAGCTCAATTATGAGTAAGAAAATTGCTGCTGGTGCAGATGCAATTGTTCTTGATGTAAAAACTGGAGCAGGCGCGTTTATGAAAACGGATGAAGATGCAAAGCGTTTAGCAGAAGCAATGGTACGCATCGGTAATAACGTTGGTCGTAATACGATGGCGGTTATTTCTGATATGAGTCAGCCGCTTGGTGAAGCAATTGGTAATGCATTAGAAGTACAAGAAGCAATTGATACATTACAAGGTAAGGGACCGAAAGATTTAGAAGAGTTATGTTTAACACTTGGAAGTCAGATGGTGTACCTTGCTGGACAAGCTTCATCTTTAGAAGATGCACGTGAAAAGTTAATTGAAGTAATGAACAATGGTAAAGCGCTAGAATCATTTAAAACGTTCTTATCCGCGCAAGGCGGCGATGCATCTGTTGTTGATGATCCTTCTAAATTGCCACAAGCACAATTTAAAATTGAAGTGGAAGCGAAAGAAGACGGTTACGTATCGGAAATCGTTGCAGATGAAATCGGAACAGCAGCAATGCTTTTAGGAGCAGGGCGTGCAACGAAAGAGTCTGAAATTGATTTAGCAGTTGGTCTAATGCTTCGCAAAAAAGTAGGCGATAGTGTGAAAAAAGGTGACTCTCTTGTTACAATTTACGCAAACCGCGAAAATGTTGAAGACGTAAAAGCAAAAATTTATGAGAACATGAAAATCGCTAAAGATCACGTAGATGCACCAACTTTAGTACACGGTATTGTAACGAAGTAATAAAGTGAAACTTTAATCAGTGGGGGGCTTTATCCCCACTGATTATTAGCCTTCACCAATCGGGCATTTACGGGCAGTTGATCCCAGACCTAACTTCTTTGCTTTCGCTGAATTTTGAGGTAGGGGTCTTACTGCCCGTAAATAGCGGGATAAAAAAAAGCTGAGGAGATTTCTCCTTGGCTTTTTTTACTATTTTGTGTTTATAATAGTAATGGGTGAAATTATGATTAGAATTTGTGCAATAACGAAAAAAAATGAAGTTTTATATGATGTTTCGCTAGAAGAAACGAAAAAAGAGAACATCATATGGTATTGGCTTGATTTATATAAGCCAACGAAAGAGGAGTATACATATATTTTACAAGATCACTTCAAGTTCCATCCCCTTGCAATTGAAGATTGTGTAGAGTATGTACAGAGACCAAAGGTAGATTTTTATGATGGATATAACTTTTTAGTTCTTCATGCATTCGGAGAAGACGGATTAGAACCGCATGAAATCGATTTATTTATTAGTGATCGATATATAGTCTCTTTCCATTTCTCTCATAACAATGCGATTGAAAGAGTATGGAAAACGCTCGGTGAAAAGAAACGTATTAAGAAGAGCCCTTTGCATGTAGCACATACAATTATTGACCAAATTGTAGATGATTATTTCGCACCTGTTTATTACATTGAAGACCATTTAAATGCAATTGATGATAATTTAACGGGTGAGACAGCAGGAAGTGTGCTAGAAGAAGTATTTGATATTCGTGCAGATTTATCTAAGCTAAGGCGTACGATTATTCCGATGCGTGATTTATTGTATCGTATATTAAATTCAACACGTTTTTACGGTATAAGCGATCATGAAATTTATTTTAAAGATATACATGATCATTTGCTTAAACTGACAGAGATGATTGAAGCGAGCCGTGAATTAACAGCAGATATTCGAGATAGTTACTTTTCGTTGAATTCCCACCATATGAACAATATTATGAAAACATTAACTGTTTTCTCAACTATTTTCATGCCGTTAACATTTATTGCAGGGGTATACGGCATGAACTTTGCACATATGCCAGAGCTTGGCGGGAAGTATAGTTATTTTATTTGCTTAATTTTAATGGCATTAATTGGCGGCGGAATGATGGCTTGGTTTTATAAAAAAGGTTGGTTTAAGTAAAAAAACACCGAGGATTTCCTCGGTGTTTTTTTCTTAGCCAATAGCGTGTAATACGAACATGGCTAAGAATAAGCATGTAATAATATACATGGACGGTGCGACTTCTTTACGCTTTCCAAGTGCAACTTTCAAGATAGGATAAGCGATAAATCCGAACGCAATGCCATCAGCGATACTATATGTGAGCGGGATCATAACGATAATTAAAAACGCTGGAAATCCTTCTGAAAAGTCGTTCAGAGGAATTTGTTGAATGCTTGTAATCATCAGACCGCCAATAATAATTAAGATTGGTGCAATGGCGCTGTCAGGAATTATTTTGACAAACGGAAGCGCAAACAGTGATGCGAAGAATAACAACCCTGTAACGATAGACGTCAGACCTGTCTTTCCGCCTGCAGTAATACCTGAGGCACTCTCTACTGTTGAAACGGTAGGGCTTGTGCCAAATAGACCACATGTCATTGCTGAAATTGCATTTGCTTGGTAAGCACGTGGGAATTTACGATCATCTTCTAATAAACCATGTAAAAGTCCCATGTTCTCAAAAATAAGCACCATGCTTAAGGAGAATGTTGCAATCCAAAATGGCAAGGAAGAAAGTTTCCCAAATGACATAGCTCCAAACACATCGCCATAATTAGCGAATGAAAACGAACTATTTCCCATTTGACTCGTATCAACAAGACCAAACAGCCATGCAATACCAGTTCCAATTGCAATCGTCCATAAAAAGCTTCCACGTACGTTACGCGCAAATAGTACAAGTGCGACAATAAGAGTAAGTAGTGTGGCAAGAACGACAGGACTACTTAATTTTCCCATTGCAACAGCAGTATTAGGATGCGAAACGACTAAACCACCTTTTTGCAAGCCGATGAAAGCTAAAAACAACCCGATACCGACAGTGATCGCTTCCTTTAATGACTTTGGAATCGATACCGAAAGCACGCGAGCAATCGGTGTAAAAGCAGCAATTGCAAAAATAATACCGGCGATAAAAACAGCTGCCAATGCTTCTTGCCAAGTTAAACCGAGCGTATGCACAGCAGTGTACGTGAAGAATGCATTTACACCCATACCAGGGACAAGAATAGCAGGTGCATTTGCCCAAAATGCCATGAGTAGACATCCGACAAATGAACTAAAAACAGTTGCCAAAATTCCTGCCTCAAGAGGAATGCCGGCATCTGATAAGATTGACGCATTTACAATCATAATATAAACAATTGTGAAAAATGACGTGACTCCAGCTAAAACTTCTTGTTTTGGTGATGTTTGGTGTAAGTCTAATTTAAATGTTCTTTCAAGTATTCCTTTCATGTTAAACCTTCTTTTTCATATCCCTCTCCCACCCGTGATATCTCTTATGTAAGAGCTCACCGTCCTTTATTATATCAGAACATCATGTTTTTACAACAACGAAAATGATACCGGTTACTTATAAATGAGTTTATTTATAAATACGTAAAAATTGCCCGGATAGATGAAATGATTTCTAGTTCTCCTGATTGAATGGGCGGAGCTGCTTGCGCATGCAAAGTAGCATATGATGCGATCTCCCGTGGTAATTGGGCAGATTCTTCAACGAGTGAGAGGGGAACAGGATTAATATTTAAATTGTAGGTACTCGCAATTGTACGAGCTTTGTCTACTGCTTGTTGCAGAGCTTGAATGAGAGCTTGCTCATAATATTTATTTGGGTGAGATATTCGAAAACGTAATCCTTTTGCTACGTTTGCCCCATTTGTAACGGCTATATCATATACTTCCCCTGCTTTTTGCACATTTAAAACGGTAATTTCATACAAATGCTCCACACGATAGCCTTGTAGTAATGCTTTATCATTTACATATTCGTATTGAGGAGTAATTGTATAAGAAATGGTTTCTATATCTTTATCGGCAATACCTAGCTGTTTGAGTGCATCAAGCAATTGTTTCGATTGCACTGCATTTTCTTCTTGCGCCTGTTTTACATTTTTACTATCTGTTCGAATGCCCAGTGTTAATATGACAATATTTGGTTTTGCCTTTATAATGCCTTCTCCTTGTACAGTAATAGTAGCTTCTTTACCAGTATTTGTCGTACGGATATTATGTAAATACGGATTCATTCCACTTTGCATTTATGCTCACCATCCTTTTTTATATGTATATGTGTGAACAAAAAAGAAAATCTTATGAAAAAAGTTACATAAATGAGAATGTTGAGGGAAGAAAGCATATACAATATAGGTATTTATAGATTATAATATGTATAAATATGATAAAAAAGGGACGAGGCTAGTGAACGAAAATAGAGAAACACTGATTTTAGATTTATCTGCATCATTTCGAAAGATGATACGTTTATTACAAAATGATATTAATACACGTTTTTCAGAGCATATGCCATATAATGAATTCTCTGTATTACGTGCGTTATTTTTAAAAAGTCCACAGATGGCTTCGCAAATTGCGAGTGAAGTAAACGTAACCTCCAGTCATATTACAGCTGTAACAGATCGTCTCGTGCGAAAAGGGTTTGTTGAAAGAAAACGTTCAAATTCGGACCGTCGTATCGTATACTTAGAAATTACTGAAAACGGACGAGAAGTAACTGAAAAGCTTGAAGCTGTGCGTAAAGAATATTATAAAGAGAAATTTAAAGGGTGGAGCGACCAAGAGATAGAAATGGTTTTAGAACTATTTGGCCGCGTATTATAATAAATGAGGATAGGAAGCGAGAGCTTTCCTATCCTTTTTCTTTTGAATAAAAATATTTTGAAACTCCGATACTTTAATTAAACAGATCGGAGGAAAGATTATGAAATATATTGTTGCACTTACCATTTTACTTGGAAGTTTTTTCTGCTTTCATATATTCATGTACGCTGATACCCCTATCCAAGTGGTGCAAAAAGAAGTGAAGTACATTGAAAACGATAATACCGTCTTGTATTCGAAATTATGGGTTCGTTCTATGCAAAACGCAGTATTATTTCATCATAGTGATAATGTTCGTAATCAGGACACTTTGCGTAATGTAACAAGTTCATCGCTCGTTAAAGCGAAGCAATTACCATTTAAGAAAGCATCGATGTACATTCCAAGATTATCGCAATACGTATCAAAAGCAGGGAAAGAAAATATTCAAGTGCACTACATTGCGGTGCACTATAATGTGAAAAAAGAAAATGCATATCAGCTAAATGGCATGAACTATTTTCTGCAAGTATTTATGAAAGAGCAAGGGGAATGGAAAATTGCTGAAAGTGTAGTCGCACCGACAGAGCAAATTGTGAAAAACGGTGATGGATTTGGGATGAAAGAAGAGATGGTGTATGGAGATAGGAGAGAGAATGTAAAATAACCTCCTTTTGAAGGAGGTTATTTTATTTGAAATTCCAAGAGACCTTCAATCTCAATATTTTAGATAGAAGAAAATAGCTAATTATGCTTGTTCCGAACAAACCAACGTAAAAATTAAGCAACGAATGGGTCCCGCCAATTATTAAACCGCCGCTAATTCCAATACAGAAAATAGCGCAGACCATAAATGTTTTTTGAAGCTTTGGATATAGTAAGAAACTACCATTCCGCTCATTGACTGAACGAACATATAAATATATACCGAGTGGTAATAGAATAATTATATTTACAATAGGTCCAATCAATGTTTTTACTGAAGGGATTTCTGTAAAGTTTGGTTCATTATGACGCACTCCATCATTATCGGTATAAGCACTTTGTGGATTATAATCAAATCTAATATGAAAATTTTCTGCTGGACCCGAAATGCGTATGTTTTCCATAACACGATGCATATTGCCATTATCCTCATGAAAGTCAGTATTCGAGTGAACAGCGATGACCGCTGAGATAAGGGATGGAAATAACAATGGAAACATGAATATAGCTGCAGTAAGAAGTCCCTGCGAGAGAATATTCCCAGTAATTGTTCCTATACATAATGCAAGCGTATAAATAGCGATTAATACAATTAACATGTATATAAAGTAACTATGAAATGGAGAAAATATTTGATATTTATTATGAAAAGTTGTTTTTTTCATAATGGCGAATAGTCCCCAGTTTAATACGATGATTGCTGCAATGTTGCAGATCCCAAACAACCACTTTGTTATATAGGTGTGTGAACGTTTAAATGGCATAGACCATAGCAAGTCACTAGAGTTATT
This sequence comes from Bacillus sp. C30, assembly GCF_040838255.1. Classification (NCBI taxonomy): domain Bacteria; kingdom Bacillati; phylum Bacillota; class Bacilli; order Caryophanales; family Bacillaceae; genus Bacillus; species Bacillus sp. C30. The sequence continues at coordinate 10,788 of NZ_JBFPJH010000102.1, forward strand.
TTGTCTTTCCCAACCAATTAATGTACAAGCTAGAACGATAAGTACACCACCTAACAGTATGACAGGGTCTATAAGTGTTAAATCAAAGTGGTAGTGATATACATAGTTCCACTTTTTATTGTCATTTAGAAAGTATAGCTGTTGAATAGAAGCCATATAGTATTTATATGATAAAGTATAGAAGCTAACGAACCAAAACAACCACACAACATATTTACTTTGTTGATATGTTCTTAGCCATAGTGCTTTTTGAAACATAGGCCCCCTCCTTTAAAAAACTTTATAATTTGTTAGACGTGATAGTACAACATAAGTAATGATTCCAGCGAGAAGCAAACTGATATAGTAGTTAAGTAAGAAATTAAATTGATTTATTTTATAGCCACCTAGTAATGCAA
>NZ_JBFPJH010000103.1:0-11145 GCF_040838255.1 Bacillus sp. C30
GTCTCCTATTTTCATAAGATAAATAGAAATAATAGGTCCTATACTAGTTCCTAAAAATAAAATAAATGTATAAATAGAAACTGCTATTCCCCTTGCTTCCCCTCCTAATTGGCCAACAAGAGAAACTAACGATGGAACGGATATAGCAATACCTATTACAAAACAGATGCTCATCATTACAAGTAGCGGCAGGTTCGAAATAAAGCCCATTGAACTTAAACTAAAAATAGCGACCAACAATCCGCCCTGAAGAACTTGCCTTACTCCGAACCTCTTTGTTAAACGACCCGCAAGTGGTGACAGCAACATACCAAATAGCCCCGCTAAGCGAAAATAAAGAATTTGTTCTGGAGTTAAATTGTAAGTAGGACTGCTCAAATAATTCCCTAAAACAGTATACATGTTAACAAAAGCCATTAATAAAACAAATGCAATCATATAGCTCAATACTAAGCTTTTATGTGTAAAAACTTTACCCATCTGTTTAATTGGTCCCAAAATATCAGTATTGGATTGAGACATTTCCCCTTTCGGAAGAGAATAATGAACCAATACAGCAGTAATGATATAGACAATACTAAGAAGAAAGAACACCATATGCCATCCAAAATGCTGACTAACAGCTGTACTTATTACTTGCCCTGCAATTCCAGCTACTAAAAAACCGGTACTAACAAACCCTATTGTTGTAACCTTTTTTTCTAATGGAAACATTTCTACAACGTAAGCTAACGCTACTGGAGAAAATGTAGCTGCTGCTATCCCCTGTAACCCTCGAAGAATAACAAGCCAAAATAAACTATCCACAATCCCTAAGAAAAAAGAAACAATCGACAGTGCAAGCAGTCCAATAAAGATCACTTTTTTTCTCCCATATTTATCAGAGATTGCCCCAAATAACAAACAACCTATAGCAAAGCCAACAGAAAATATACTGCCTGTAGCCGCAGATTGTGCTAATGAAACCTTAAAAAGGTCTGAAAATAGAGCGGTTAAAGGAATCGTCACATATAGGCTGGACATAACTACCATGCCCGCCCAACATAACACCGCTGTCATTATTGTGTAATTCCTTTCACTATTTACTTCTTTTGATATTTCCATCATAAAATCTCCCCCTTACAATGATTTTCCCCATCGGTTTAAAACATCTAAAGTAAACTACTCAAAACGACATTCCTTTAACACTTACTTAATTTGTTTACGTTAAAAGACATATCACCACCCTTTATCAAATTAGCTAGACATATAATAAGGCAACCTAATTATATGTCTAAATAAAAAAGTTGACTCACACAATCAACTTCTTTATCTGCCTTCTCCTAATTTCTTCTGCATAGTTACTTGCATTTTATTTAATAGCTTCTCTAAAGTTTGACGCTCTTCTTGACTAAAGTCATCAACTAACGACGCGCAAGATAACCAAAAAGTCGGTAAAGAATGCGCAACTAGTTCTTTTCCTTTCGGAGTAATTTTCACCTTTAATCTTCTTCGATCTTCAGAATGATTGAATCTTACGATTAACTCTCGTTTCTCCATCCAATCTAATAAGCCAGTGACAGAAGCACGTGTAATCCCTAATCGGCTCGCAATATCCGAAGGGCTCATGTTCACTTCTCCCCCATTCGATTCCATTTCACGCAAAATAAACAACAGTAAAAAATCTAATTTACTTTCTGAAATACCAAGCGGAGCTAAATCTACGTCAACTGCATCTAGAACATTATCAGACGTCCATAACATTAACAAACCAAGTTTTGCTGCGATTGGATCCGTATCCGCTGATGCTGTCTTTTTTATTAACTCTGCATAAGGCTCAATCCCTAAAGGAAGAGCATCTTTTTTTGAATCCATTCATTTTCACTCTCCTTTCTTTTATTTAATTAGCTTACCTAACTACTTTTTATTATACTCATTTTCTTCCTTCTATTGCAAGAATATTGTTAGACAAAAAAATCCTGTTTTTAAAACAGGATTTTTCACACTGACTAACTAATATTTCTAAATAATCCCAAACTCTTTTAAAGCAAAAGAAATGCCACCTTCACTTGATTTCTTTGTAACGAAATCTGCTCTTGTTTTTAACTCTTCTCCACCATTCCCCATCGCAATTCCTAGTCCTACATACTGTAACATCTCAACATCATTTCCACCGTCACCAAAAGCAATTGCTTCTGATTTACAAATTTTCAGATGTTCCAATACCTTTTGAATTGCAGTTAGCTTCGATACTTTACTATCTTCCAACACATTCATAACGTAACCATGAAAACGTTCAAACGTAAGTGCTGGATATCTTTCAAAGAATTTTTGAGCTTCTGTTTCATCAGCATACAGACATACACAATAAATCTCTTCTGATAAGTTTCTAACTTTGTCAGGATACCGCTCTAAATTTAACGTTTCATTTAATGCTCGTATTACACGTTCGTCTTTTGAGGCAATACCATTCATTACAAATTCCTCTGTAAAATAAGAAACACTGTGACCATGTAATTCAGCGAAATTTGAAATATCATGAACAATTCCACTTGAAAGTACCGATTTATGTATAACTTCATCAGCACATTTTATATGTGCACCATTTGCAGAAATAAACGTATTTATGCCCAGCTCTTTAAATTGTGAGCATAAACTATATGGTCTCCCTGTTGTAACAACTACGTGAATTTCTTTATCTATTAACCTTTGTATCGCTTCTTTTGTGCTTTCATGCATACTTCTATCAATCTCACTTAAAAGAGTACCATCCACATCAAAAAATACAACTTTGTACATATCCTCTTACATTCCCTATAAATGATTTGTATCATTTATAAAATGAATAGTTTTCTGTTTATCCGTAAGTTCAATCAAACTAATTCCCGTATCTCCCATTTTAAAATAATAGTCCATGCTAATTGGCATTTGGAAAAACGCTCGTAAAATACTATTTATTACACCACCGTGTGCAACAATTGCAATTCGGTCATATGTATTCTCTGTCACGATTTTAGAAAAAATTCCTTCTATTCTCATTCTAAATTCAATAAATGATTCCCCGTTTTCAAACCGGTCATGAAGAAACTTTGGCTCGGGATATTTTTTCGCTTCTTCAAATGATAACCCTGCTTGTACCCCATTATTAAACTCCATTAATTCTTCTTCTAGTTGAATTGGGCACCCAATTCCTTCTGCTAATGTTTCACCAGTTTCGCGAGCACGTTTTAATGTGCTTGCCCAAATGAAATCTGGCGGGAAATCTGCTTTCACTTTCTGTACAAGTCTTTGTACTTGCTGTCTTCCCTTTTCTGTTAATTCAAAGTCAGCTCGACCTTCATGTACATTTAAAATATCTGCTTCTGATTCACCGTGGCGTATTAGTAGTATTTGCATGTTTCTTCCGCTCCCTTGTTTAACATTCACAAAATTCCATTATATCACATTCTTAACTTTATATAACAAAAAAAGGAACGGTTTCCCGCCCCTCATCCATTCACTTTCTCTGCATCATTCCAATAATACTTACTAAACGCTTCCGTCAACACATCAATTGTGTTATATAATTCATCTAATGTATTATCAACACCACCAACTTCAATTAACATCGCATTTTTAGATAAATCTTGATTATAAACGCCATTTCCATCTTTTTTATACTTTGGAAAGATTCCTCTGCTTAATCCGTAATAGTTTTCATCTAAATAACTATTGATTGCTCTTGCAATTTTTTCATTTTCAGCACGCCCTTCATTTTCCATCCCAATTATAAAATATAATCTTGCATACGATTTCCCGTTAATTACTTTTGTTGTTACCTTCTTCCGCTGATCATCACGGTGTATATCAATCGGAAACGCAATTTTATTATTTTGTGCTAATGTTTCTTTTACATATTCATGAGACGCTTTATATGATTGCGGCCATTTCCATTTTTTACTCGCTAATAAATCCCCCATATTCGTTTTATCATGAACTACCGGAATTCCTTGTCCTTCAAGTTGTTCTTTCATACGTTTCCCTAGTAAGGACACATTTACATCTGGACTTGATGGATCGGTAGCCCCTGGTAATAACGGAAAGAAAGATTCCCAGCTATGTGTATGATAAATATATACTGCGCTTTCACCTTTTTTCGCTCCGTTCTTTTTCTGAACCGGATTATTCTTTTCAGCTTCTGTAACTTTATCTTTTGCTACTTCTCGCTCTTTCGTTACTTCTTCAATCGGTACACTAGATTCATTTGGGATATTCGTAAAGTTTGTCCCTTCCCCAGCTACGATAATGTTAGAGTAATACTTTGACATACCAGGCACTTCTTTACCGACAAACGTTCTTAAATCTTTAATTTTCAAATCCGTCGCAATCGAGAACATTAAATTTCCAAATGACTCCCTTTTATTCTGCTTAAAATAATCAAATCCGTAATAGCGATTCTCACTTTCTAGCATTTGAACAAAACCTTGCATCGATACTTTTCCAAACCATTGATTCGCGTAATTCGATTTCATTGTATGTAAAAGCGACGTCAAAATCGACGCAATAATAATTATGACTAGTGCATATAGAAAGAGTAACGAGATTAGTTTCTTCCCATGTATACGGGTTGCATACTTCTTCACTGTATCACCTTCTTTATACATGGATATGTACAAGCCTTTCGTAATATACGCAAAAAAAAAAGAGAAATGGCATCCCATTTCTCTTCCTCACTCTTATTGTTCTTTTTCTGTATCTGACGAAGGTAATTTCTTCGTTTGTTTCTCTTTAAAGATTTCCCCAATTGCCCCAAGAGTACCAAGTGTTTCAATTGCATTAGACGGAATAAAGACTTTATTCGCTGGTCCTTTTGCAACCTCAATCAATGATTCAAATGATTTATAAGCAAGTACGCGCTCATCTAAATCTGCTGCACGAAGTAACTCAATTCGATTTTGTTCTGCTTTTGCAATTTCCTCAATCGCTCTTGCTTCCCCTTGCGCTTCTAATTCTTTCGCTTCTCGTATACCTTCCGCTTCACGAATACGTGCTTCTTTATCCCCTTCAGCCATTAAAATTTTACTTTGTTTTTCCCCTTCAGCACGAAGGACTTTATCTTGTTTCGCTGCTTCAGCTTCTAAAATGATCGCACGTTTATTACGTTCTGCTTTCATTTGTTTTTCCATTGATACTTGCACATCTTTTGGTGGATTAATATCGACTATTTCGACACGCTCAATACGAACGCCCCATTTTTCTGTCGCTTCATCAAGTGCTAAACGAATTTCTGTTGAAATTTTTTCACGACCTGATAATGTTTCATCAAGCTCCATTTTACCAATAATTTGACGCATTGTTGCAGATGTAATATTACGAACACCATATTCATAGTTTGAAATACCATATGTCGCAAGCTCTGGTTCAACAATTTGATAGAAAATAATTGTATCAATTTCTACTTGTACATTATCTTTCGTTATTACCTTTTGTGGTGGTACATTCGTTTGTTGAATACGTAAATCGTGATATACACGAACGCGGTCTACAATTGGGATTAGAATATTTAATCCTGGGTGCATAATCCGTTGAAATTTACCAAACCTTTCAACGACCCCAACTTTTTGCTGAGAAATAATTTTAATTGTCAATGCAATAAATACAACGACAATCAATGCGAAAATAATCGTTAACGTTAATGCTACTGCCATATTTATTCACTCTCCTTTTTCACTTGTAAAATAGTACTATGCCTCTGTATAACAACGACTTTTTCTCCAGCATCAATAGGAGTATCCGAAATAGCTGTCCAAGTATCTCCATCCACTTTCACAATACCGTTCACTTCGCTTGTAATCGTTTGCATAACAATTCCCTTTTTACCAACAAGTTTATCTACTGTATCAGTAAAACCTTTTGCTTCTCGAAAGTTTTTAGAAATTCTTTTCGTAAAGAAAGTCAATGTTAAACTTACAATCGCCCCAACAACAACTTGTAAAAATAGTGCATCAGGAGCAAACAAAGCAATAAGACCTCCGACAACAGCTCCAATTCCAAGCCAAAGCATGTAAAACGTAATCGACAACATTTCTGCAATAAATAAAATACCCGCTATTATAAACCAAATCACCCATCCAGCCATATGCAACCCTCACTTTCTTTCTCATTTTCTATATGTATATGAAGAAAAGAATGGTTTATCCGCCCTTTCTCATAGAGGGGGCGTTTGCTACAAGCTATTATATGTATTCGCTGTTACAACAAGCATTAATAAAATGCTATATTAATATATTCTTCATTATACACGAAAATCCCTTTCAAAAAATGACAAAAAATTTAATTCTTTCAAAAATATAACTTACAGATTATAATAATTAAAATTAAAAGCAGTATTGATTTGAAAGGTGGTATTCTTATTGCCTAAACGTTCACTAACTTACTATTTGGGCTCCAAAATATGCATTACTCTCGCTGACATTGTATACATAATGATTATTACAACTCACGTCTATATCACAACTAGATCAGCTACAATTACTGCTCTTTTTCCATTATTACAGGTTATCACAAATCTTATCGCGAACACCTCTGCACCACTTATAATGAATCGGTTTCCATCTTATTCATTGCTATATACTCTACAATGGATTAAAACAGCTCTTTTAATATTGTTAATGATATTATTTCCTATACTATCAACAAACATTTCTGCTCTTTTAACTTTTGTTATTTTCATTTCATTATGTAGTGGCTGGAGCGCTCCTCTACTATACGCCGTTATCCCGCGCTTAACACCACAAGAAAAATTAGTAAAAGTAAATAGTGTCTTTTCCTTTTCAACACAAATTATACAAGCCGCTGCATACTCATTTACAAGCATAATTGTTCTTCTCATTGGCGTTACTTCGACACTCATGATTAATAACATATTGATGATTTTCGGATGTATTACATTACACCTTTCATTACAATCTATACAAGCTGAACGAGTAGCAGAACCCACTTCTTCGAAAACTACTGCATTATTAGAAGGATGGAAACTGTTATTTCAACACCCGTCTCTGCGCATCGTTACAATTATGGACTTAATTGAAACTTTCGCAGGGACGATATGGATCGGTGCTATTACGATGGCATATGTAACGACTGTTCTTCATAAAGGCGAAGATTGGTGGGGATATATTAACACAAGTTATTACGTCGGCACATTAATTGGTGGGATATTAGCGTGGAAAATGAGTACATATATTCAAAAAAATTTAATACGCTCCATGGCGATAGGCTCTCTTATGTTTAGTATTCTTACATTTTTATATGGTATGACAAGTAGCGGATTTATTGCTCTATTTCTTTGTGTTCTAATGGGGCCATGTTATCAAATTAGAGATATTTCTCAAACGACGGTTTTACAATCAAGCGTCACTCCTTCTTTATTATCGAAGATGTATACAGCTCATGGTGCACTTCTCTCGACAGCTTCTGGTCTTTCTATGCTTAGCGTTGGAATTATTACTGATATGTTCGGCGTTCGTACTATTTATATTATCGCCGCTTTTCTTATTTTATGTTCTGCTTGTTTATCCTTTAACTTATTAAAATATCAGAAGACGGAGCAGAAAGATATTTCACTTTAATCATTAAAACAAAAAGGACAGGAATTCCTGTCCTCTTTGTTTATTCTATTCATGACAAGTTGGGAATCTTCCTATGTTTTGTCGCTTGTTCAAAAGCATATGCTAGTTTAATTAATGCCCCTTCACTAAAAGCAGCACTTGCAAGAGTAATTCCAAAAGGCCTCCCATTATCCATATATCCCGCAGGCATTGCTATAGACGGATAACCTGCTTTCGCACATATAGTAGATCCTATATAAGAAGGGAACAGTATCGCATCCAGGTTATATTTTTCCAACGCAAAATCAATACCTTGTTTTTGCGAAAAAAATATATCTTCTAATCTTGCGTTTAAATATTCTGGATTTCTTAACGTATTAGGAAAATCTTTTCTTCTTTCTAACTTAGTTTGTCCATATTTCAAAGCTCTTTCTGCTATGTTTTTATTAAACTCCATTAACTCCGAAATAGAATGTACTGGAATAGTAGAAGGTAATTTAGAAAGATAGTTATCCAAGCTGTGCTTCAGCTCATAAAGTGGAACTCCCCAACTCCATTCCCTATGAAAAGACGGAATATCAATATCTTCTACTACTGTCGCTCCCTCACTACGTAATACTTGGATCGTTTCCTCAAACAATTTTTCATCGTACTCACCATTTTCGTAATAGTCTTTTGGAGCATTGTTAAATACGCCAATCTTTGCTCCCTTTAATCCATTTACATCGAGATAAGGTGTATAATCTTGATATGCCATTCCTTCACTTTTATGAGTGGCTACATCCATCTCATCCACTCCCGTTAAGTTCCCTAATAGAATTGCAGCATCCGTTACCGTTCTAGCAAATGGCCCAGCTGTATCTTGTGAATAAGTGAAAGGAATAATTCCACTACGACTAATTAACCCAACAGTCGGCTTAATACCTACAACCGAGTTTTGAACAGCTGGACTTAAAATAGAAGCATCTGTCTCTGTTCCAACGGATAATACAGTAAAGTTAGCAGCAACTGCTATAGCAGACCCTGTACTTGAGCCGCCAACAATCATATCATCCTCACCTGTACCGTAAGGGTTTATTGTTTGCCCACCTCTTGCACTATATCCAGCCCACATTTCAAATGACATTGCATTTGCTAATTCTGTCATATTGGTCTTTCCTATTATTACTGCTCCTGCTTCTCTCAGTTTCGTAACGAGAAATGCATCTTCACTACTTATATTTTGTTCCAGGGCAATCGTACCAGCACTTGTATGCATCGAGTCATTCGTTTCAATATTATCCTTAAGTAAAACAGGTATACCATGTAATGGACCTCTTACACCTTTTGTCTTTCTTTCATAATCTAACGCTTCTGCAATAAAGATAGCATCTGGATTGATTTCTAAAATAGAATTGATTTTCGGTCCATCTTGGTCATACTTTGCGATTCTATGAAGATAATACATGACTAGTTCTTTTGAAGTTAACTTCCCAGCTTCCATTTCCTTTTGAATATCATGAATTGTTAATTCTTTTTGCAATAATGTATTAAACTGAATTTCCATTTTCATTCTCCTTTTATAAGCCCTTATATATATGACATGTATCTATTACTTTTTCATTTTCTCCGCTCCTCGCATAAACAGCTACAATCCCTTTAAAGAAATTCAACTCACCAGTTTAAAAACCTTTAATTTCCAGAGAAATAAAAAGAGTCTGAAACGAATTCAATATCGCCTCAGACTCTTTTTATTATTTTACATATACCTCTTCTAACAAATGTAAAAACTCGCCTTGTTTACCTGCTAATTCAGGGCATTTGTTAATATCAACCCATTCATAACAAAATACTAAACCTTTGTCTTCCTCACCAGCACTTACTATATGTTCCCACGTATCTTTCACATCTGTTAATAATGAAATGTGGAAAAAATGACGTTTTTGATATTCCTTTTTTTCTTTCATATAAATAATGTAATCAGAAAGGAAGCGCTCGATACAAAAATGGCGTAGTCCTGACTCTTCTTGTACTTCACGTAAAATTGCTGCCTCTAACGTTTCGCCTTCATCTACCGTCCCGCCTGGCACTTGGATACCAGCCTCTCGTATATCACGATGTTTAAAAACGAGTAGTTGCATAGCCCCTTCTTTTTCTCTCGTAATATATGCATGTACCTTTTTCTTATATAACATCGTCATCTTAGCCCTCTCCCCTCAATTCATTACTGCGTTACTTCTTCAATCGTCAGTTGGTTTTCATATAAATATGTAGCTTGCGGATTCCCAACATAACGTACATGCCACGGTTCATAACGATAACCGGTAATCCCTTCTTTCTCTTTCGTATATCGAATAACAAAACCAAACTTATGGGCATTTTCAGAAAGCCACTTTCCTTCTTTCGTCTCCCCAAAAACAGTTTCTAGCTGAAATTTAGCAGATTGAGATGTAATATCCATAGCTAGTCCTGTTTGATGTTCACTCGTACCAGGGACTGCACTAGACATCGCTGTCTTTGCTTCTCCATCTTGTCTTTTATACATTGTATTTAATGCTTTTTGTCGATCAAAAGATCTAAATCCAGAGACTGCAAAAAGGAAAATCCGCTCATTATTGGCTTGCTGAAACATTTCCTCAAGTGCCACCGCTGCCTCTTTCCTCATCTTTTTCTTCTCTTGATCACCTTCACTAGAGTAACGTACTTTCGGAACAACTAAATCTGGCGGTCTATACCCATCTGGTAAACGCCTATTTTTATTCACAAGTACAAGCATCGAACTTGGATTACTAATGACTGCGATATCCCCATCCATATTAGCAATCGTTTCTTTAGCTTTCGGAAATATATTGTTTACATTTACTTCCTTCGCCTCTTGCTCCTTGTACATCTTATAATTTATTCCTGCTACTCCAATGATCAGTATCATTGCTACGATACCAAGTAGTGCCCATCTTTTTTTCATATAACGACCTCTTATTTTAATAATTTGGCCATTTCATACTCATCGATACCTTTTCCATCGATGATAAGAGCAAATTTTTTGACACCTTCTTGTTCAAATCCAATTTTGCTATATAGTGCCTGAGCTCTTGTATTGTGGGCCATTACCGTTAATTCTAAACGCCATACATCATGTAATCTTGCCCACTTCTCTACTTCTTTAAACAAACTCGTTCCAATACCTCGGCCACTATACTCTTGCAAAATGCCAATTACAATGCCTGCCACATGTCTCTTTCTTTGAATATTATTTCCATCAACTAAAATAAAACCTACTATTCTCTCTTCTTCAACTGCTACAAATATTGTCGCATATTCATTTTCTATAAAACGGTGGACCATCTTTTCTTGTTGCTCTACTGTAGTTTTTCGTTCTCCTGGTTCGTATAACATAAATTTCGTTTCTTCATCTAATTGCTTACTTAATTGTAAAAATGATGCTGCATCTTCTACTCTAATCTCACGTATCACCTTAATCCCCTACCCATTCTGTTAGTTAAAAATTTTCCTTGTGAAAAGATTTTCTATATTTTTGCGAAAATCCCTTTCTAATTCTCCTATTATAAATAGACAAATTTCGATATTACTATAGCAA
>NZ_JBFPJH010000104.1:0-11040 GCF_040838255.1 Bacillus sp. C30
GATTATGAATATGTTGTTTTTCAAAATTCTCAAATTGCTCTTCAACTTCTTTTGAAGGTTTAGTTAGTAAACTAACAATTATGATCACTATTAAACTAATAGCGAAACCAGGAATCATTTCATATAAGAAATCTTTTAGGAACTTAAACTGTGTCCAAATAATTACTGTGGCTGCACCTGAAATCATACCAGCAAGCGCGCCCCATTTCGTCATACGTTTCCAATATAAGCTTAATAAAATAGCAGGTCCAAATGAAGAACCAAATCCAGCCCAAGCATATCCAACAAGAGCTAAAATCGTATCATTTTGTTTAAGCGCTAATGCACACCCAATTAAAGCAACACCAAGAACAGCCATACGACCGACAAATACAAGTTCTTTATCAGAAGCAGAACGCTTAAAGAATGTTCTATATAAGTCTTCTGTTACTGCACTTGAAGTAACGAGAAGCTGAGAAGAAATTGTACTCATAATAGCGGCTAAAATAGCGGCTAATAAAAATCCAGTAATAAGTGGATGGAATAAAATTTTTCCGAGTTCAAGGAAAATTGTCTCTGGGTTAGATAATGTCAAATCTTGTTGTGAATAGTAAGCAATACCGATAAGACCAGTAAACATAGCTCCGACAACAGAGAAAATCATCCAGCTCATACCAATTCTTCGTGCGCTTTTAATTTCTTTTACAGACGAAATAGCCATAAAGCGTACGATAATATGAGGTTGTCCAACATAACCAAGGCCCCATGCGAATAAAGAAATCATTCCTAAAGTAGAGGCACCTTTAAAAATATCTAAACGTGTTGGATCTACAGATCGAATTGTATCAAATGCAGGTCCAAGTCCGTTTGAATTCATAATTGTTACAATAGGAACAAGAATAAGAGCAATTACCATAATGATTCCTTGCACGAAGTCTGTCCAACTTACTGCTAAGAAACCACCAAATAGTGTATAAGCTACAACAACGCCGGCTACAATGAGTAATCCAACATGATAGTTTATACCAAATGAATTTTCAAATAATACAGCGCCTGAAACTAATCCTGAAGCTACATAGAAAGTAAAGAAAATCATAATAACAAGTCCGGATACTAAGCGTAGCATATGAGATTTGTCGTGGAAACGGTGTTCCAAAAATTCTGGGATAGTAATAGAGTTGTTTGCAATTTCAGAGTAGGTACGTAAGCGAGGAGCGACATAAAGCCAGTTTGCGTATGCGCCTAGTGTTAGGCCGAATGCAATCCAACTACTACTTAATCCAACGCTAAACATTGCACCGGGTAATCCCATTAAAAGCCAACCACTCATATCGGATGCTCCAGCACTTAATGCTGTTACTGCGGGGCCTAGTGTACGCCCGCCAAGCATATAATCTGTTAAGTTGGACGTTCGTTTGTAGGCGAAATAGCCGATTACTAACATCCCGAGCATGTAAATAGAGATAGAAGTTAAAGTTAACATCTGCGTACTCATGTAGTTCCCCTTCCTTTTGTCATGTCTTTTGATGCATTATGCATATTTATAATCTATCATGATTATTCTGAAAAATCCATATACAAATATGAATTTTCAGAAATGTAAGCGTTTTTTGACATCGTTTTAATTTTTTAATATATAAATTTCAGACGAAAAAACCTTAATTTTAATAGAGTATTTATTATATTTACATAAAAACACGTTGTTTTGTCAATATAATATTAAAAGAAGGGAGAAATATTTTTTTGAAAAAAGTATTGACTTGTGAAAAAAGTTAGGTCTATAATGAGTGCAACTTAAAAAAATGCAAGCGTTGATGAAGAAGAGTACACATGATGAACATGTCAGAGAGCTGATGGTTGGTGCGAATCAGTATGGGATTGATGTGGAATGGGCTTCGGAGCTTCCAAACCGAAACGAAAGAAGTAGGCTTTGGCGACATGATCTCATCGATACAAGAGACACGTATTATTTTTTGATACGGCAAAGTGCGTTACATTCGTAACGAATTAAGGTGGCACCACGGGAGTACCCGTCCTTTCTATAGGATGAGTACTCCCTTTTTGTGTACAAAAAATTAAATATGTTAAATCGCTTAAGTAAGAAGAGTACGTATATTGGAGACGTTTCAGAGAGCCGGGGACAGGTGGGAGCCCGGTGCGGTGCCATATACGGAATGGGCTTACGAGAGGTATGCTGAACAATTATTTTCAGTAGGCAACCCGGGTTCCGCCGTTACAAGGATAAGGTATATATTTTGTACCTGAATAAAGCGGGATGCTTTTGCGTCCAACCTGAGGTGGTACCACGGTAAATTTATCGTCCTCTACATATTTCGATATGTAGGGGACTTTTTTATTTTTCAGAGTGAGGTGAAAGGCATGATGACAAAAGAGGAATTTATGAAGCAAAAAGAACAAAGAAACACATTTTTAGTAATTGCTGAAGAAGAAGGAGATAGCATTACGCCAATTTCTTTATATAGACGTATGAAGGGAAAGAAAAAGTTTTTATTAGAAAGTTCGCAGCTTCATCAAGATAAAGGGCGCTATTCTTACTTAGGATGTAATCCGTATGGTGAAGTGAAAAGCGTTGGTACGGAAGTGGAACGAACGATTTACGGCCAAACAGAAAAGTTGCAAGGTAACGTACTACAAGTGTTAGAGGAAGTAATCGCGTCAGCACAAGTAGACAGTCCATTTCCGTTTTGCGGAGGAGCAGTTGGTTATATTGGCTATGATGTCATTCGGCAGTATGAAAACATTGGCGCAGATTTACACGATCCATTAAATATTCCAGAAGTACACCTTTTACTGTACCGTGAGTTTATCGTTTATGACCACTTACGCCAAAAATTATCATTTGTATATGTATGCAAGGAAGATGAATCAGCTTCTTATGAAGAAGTATACGAGAGATTGCAAAGATACAAAGAGGAAGTGCTAAACGGAGAAGAAGAGAAGGTGAGTGAAGTAATATCATCTTTATCATTTACTTCTTCAGTAACTGAAAAAGAATTTTGTGAAATGGTAGAAACAGCGAAAGAATACATTCGGGCCGGAGATGTTTTTCAAGTTGTATTATCCCAGCGTTTGCAAAGTGAATGTAAAGGAGATCCATTTGCATTATACCGGAAACTTCGAATTGCAAATCCATCACCATATATGTTCTATATCGATTTTAAAGATTATGTCGTTCTCGGTTCTTCGCCAGAAAGTTTACTATCAGTAAGAGACGATAAGGTGATGACAAACCCAATTGCGGGTACGAGGCCGAGAGGGAAAACGAAGCAGGAAGATGAGGAAATCGAAAAAGAACTGTTAGGAAATGAGAAAGAGCGAGCAGAGCATATGATGCTTGTGGACCTAGGACGAAATGATATTGGCAGAGTAAGTGAAATTGGCTCTGTGACGATAGATAAATATATGAAAGTAGAAAAATACTCTCACGTTATGCACATTGTATCTGAAGTTTACGGAACATTGCGAAAACAAACGAGTGGATTTGATGCATTAGCGTATTGTTTACCAGCCGGCACAGTATCAGGCGCTCCGAAAATAAGGGCGATGGAAATTATTAATACGTTAGAGCATGAAAAAAGAAATGTATATGCCGGAGCAGTTGGATATATTTCATTCTCAGGAAACCTTGATATGGCGCTAGCGATTCGAACGATGGTTGTGAAAGATGAGAAAGCGTACGTTCAGGCAGGAGCGGGTATCGTCTACGATTCAGATCCAGTTGCTGAATATGAGGAAACATTAAATAAAGCGAGAGCGCTTTTGGAGGTTATGAAATGATTGTACTAATTGATAACTATGATTCCTTCACATATAACTTGTATCAACTATTAGGCGAGTACGAAGAAAACATCGTCGTCTTAAGAAATGATCAAATAACAATTGAACAATTAGAGGAGATGGAGCCGAAAGGAATTGTGCTTTCACCGGGACCTGGGAAACCAGAAGATGCTGGAATTTGTATCGATGTTATTCGTCACTTTTATAAGAACGTTCCCATCTTAGGAATTTGCCTGGGCCATCAAGCAATCATATCCGCATTTGGAGGAGAAATTGTTAGAGCAGAGCGCATTAAACATGGAAAAACATCACGTGTGAAACATAACGGAACGTCAATATTTTCGTACGTTACGCAGCCGCTAACGGCAATGCGTTACCATTCACTCGTCGCAGCGCAAAATAGTTTACCACAATGCTTTGACATACTCGCGACGGCGATGGATGACGGAGAAATCATGGCAGTTCGTCACAACTATTATCCGCTCTTCGGATTACAGTTTCACCCAGAATCAATTGCAACAGAAGAAGGCGGAAAATTAATACGTGCCTTTTTAGCACAAGTGAAAGAGGAGGAGAGAGTATGAACAGTTATCTTCGAAAATTAGTAGAGGGACAACATTTAACAGAAGAAGAAATGTATGAAGCGGGACTTCTTTTATTAAGTGACAACATATTGGAAAGTGAAGTTGCAGCTTTCTTAGTATTGCTGAAAGCGAAAGGCGAAACAGCAGAAGAAATATACGGTCTCGTTCGTGCTCTTCGCGAAAAGGCATTACCGTTTTCAAATCATATAAAAGGCGCGATGGACAATTGCGGAACGGGTGGTGACGGTGCGCAAACATTCAATATTAGTACAACATCGGCATTTGTACTTGCCGGAGCTGGTGTAAGGGTTGCGAAACATGGAAACCGCGCTGTTTCTAGTAAAACAGGAAGTGCTGATTTATTAGAAGAACTCGGTGTAAACATTAGTTGTACGCCAGGTGAAATTGACTACTTATTAGAAAATGTAGGGATTGCCTTCTTATTCGCACCAGCGATGCATCCAGCATTAAGACGCATTATGAAAATAAGAAAAGAATTAAACGTTCCGACGATCTTTAACTTAATTGGACCGTTGACGAATCCGGTTAATTTAGAAACACAATTTGTCGGTATTTATAAGCGAGATATGTTATTGCCGGTAGCGGAAGTATTGCAGAAACTTGGCAGAAAACAAGCGCTCGTTGTAAACGGAAGTGGACTTCTAGATGAAGCATCATTACAAGGAGAAAACTGCGTCGCTATTTTAAAAGACAATGAAATAATCGAAATGAGTATTGAGCCTGAAAAATATGGTTTTTCAAGAGTGAAAAATGAAGAAATTAGAGGCGGGAATTCGAAAGAAAATGCAAAGATTACGCTCGGAGTATTAGGCGGAGAAAAGAGTGTCTATCGCGATACTGTTTTATTAAATGCAGGTCTAGCCCTTTTCGCAAATGGAAGAGCAGAAACGATTGAAGAAGGAATTACACTAGCGGCACATAGCATTGACTCTGGAAAAGCATTAGCCAAACTAAACTTATTAATTGCAGCAAGCCATGAAAAATTAGAAAGGGTGAATTAAAATGGGGACGATTTTAGACAAAATTGTAGAGCAAAAGAAAGTAGAAGTTGCGGAGTTATATGAAACATATTCACCAGTGAAAGAAAAAAGGAAAACACACTCACTTGTAAAAGCTTTAGAGCAGTTTACTGTAATAGCAGAGGTAAAGCGAGCGTCTCCATCAAAAGGCGCTATTAATTTACACGTTGATGTGCCAAAACAAGTGAAAACATATGAAGAATGCGGTGCTGGAGCAGTTTCGATTTTAACAGACGGTCAATTTTTTAAAGGGTCGTTTCACGACTTACAAACGGCAAGAGCAGAAAGTAACATTCCGCTTTTATGTAAAGATTTTATAATCGATAAAATCCAAATTGATAGAGCGTATGAAGCAGGAGCAGATCTTATTTTATTAATTGTTGCAGCATTGTCAAAAGAGAAATTAAACGAGCTTTATAACTACGTGCTAGAAAAAGGATTAGAAGCGATTGTTGAAGTTCATGATGAACAGGAATTAGAAATTGCAATCCGATTAAATCCGCACGTTATCGGTATTAACAACCGTAATTTAAAAACATTTGAAGTAGATTTAAGCCAAACTGAAAAGCTCGGAAAACGACTGAATGAGGAAAACCTACTTTGGATTAGTGAAAGCGGCATTCATTCAAAAGAAGATATTATTCGCGTCAAACGAGCTGGTGCAAAAGGTGTATTAGTTGGAGAAGCACTTATGACATCATCTTCTATAAGTAACTTTTTCGAAGACTGTAAGGTGAACATATGAAAGTGAAAATTTGCGGCATCACTGATGTTGAAACAGCAAAACATGCTTGCGAATACGGAGCAGATGCAATTGGATTTGTTTTTGCAGAAAGTAAGCGGAAAATCACCCCAGGGCTAGCGAAAGAAATTATTTGGGAAATTCCAGTCCACGTTTTCAAGGTAGGTGTTTTCGTAAATGAATCAGTAGAAGTGATCCAGAAAATTGCAGAGGAGTGCGGGTTAACGCATGTGCAACTACATGGGGATGAAGACAATCATCAAATTAGGAGATTGAATATTCCGTCTATAAAAGCGGTAGGAGTAGCTTTAGAGAAAGATATTGAATGTGCGAAAAAATACGATACAGATTATCTGTTATTTGATAGCCCGAAAGAAAAGTTCCACGGAGGAAACGGAAAGACATTCTCATGGGAGTTACTCGCACATATGCCAAATGAGTTGCGAGAGAAAACGATATTAGCTGGCGGATTAAACATCCTTAATATAGAAGAAGCAATTCGAACCGTTCAGCCATATATGATCGATGTGAGCAGCGGAGTAGAGACAGAAGGAAAGAAAGATCTAAAGAAAATAAAACAATTTATTAAAAAAGCGAAGGAGTGTTCAAAATGAACTACGCATATCCAGATGAAAAAGGTCATTACGGTATATACGGAGGACGATACGTTCCAGAAACGTTAATGCAATCCGTATTAGAATTAGAAGAAGCATATAAAGAGGCGATGCAAGATGAAGCGTTTCAAAAGGAATTAGATCATTATTTACAAACGTATGTTGGAAGAGAAACACCGCTTTATTTCGCTGAAAATATGACGAAGTATTGCGGCGGAGCAAAAATCTATTTGAAACGTGAAGATTTGAACCATACGGGAGCTCATAAAATTAACAATACAATCGGTCAGGCACTTCTTGCGGTAAGAATGGGTAAGAAGAAAGTTGTCGCTGAAACAGGAGCAGGACAACACGGAGTTGCAACAGCTACTGTATGTGCACTTTTCGGTTTAGAATGCGTCATCTTCATGGGAGAAGAAGATGTGAGACGACAAAAATTAAACGTGTTTCGAATGGAATTACTCGGAGCAAAAGTAGAAAGCGTAGCGGCAGGTAGCGGCACGTTGAAAGATGCGGTAAACGAGGCGCTTCGTTACTGGGTTTCACATGTACACGATACGCACTACATTATGGGATCAGTTCTCGGGCCACATCCATTCCCGCAAATTGTTCGTGATTTCCAAAGTGTAATTGGGAAAGAAACGAAAAAGCAATACGAAGCGTTAGAAGGAAAATTACCAGAAGCAGTCGTTGCTTGTATTGGCGGTGGTAGTAATGCAATGGGAATGTTTTATCCGTTCGTACACGATGAAGAAGTTGCTCTTTACGGTGTTGAAGCAGCTGGAAAAGGTGTTCACACAGAAAAGCACGCAGCCACTTTAACGAAAGGAAGTGTCGGTGTTTTACACGGATCGATGATGTACCTTCTGCAAAATGAAGAAGGGCAAATTCAAGAAGCACACTCTATTTCGGCAGGGCTGGATTACCCAGGTGTTGGGCCAGAACATAGCTTGCTAAAAGATATTGGCCGCGTTTCTTATCATTCCATTACAGATGAAGAAGCGTTAGAAGCATTTCAATTATTAACGAAAAAAGAAGGGATTATCCCGGCATTAGAAAGTTCACATGCTGTTGCATACGCTTTAAAACTAGCGCCGCAAATGAAGACAGACGAAGGACTTGTTATTTGTTTATCCGGCCGTGGTGATAAAGATGTAGAGAGTATAAAACGTTATATGGAAGAGGTGTAAAAAATGGGAGTAGAAAAAATTAAAGCAGCGTTTGAAAATGGCAAGAAAGCATTTATTCCGTATGTAATGGGCGGAGATGGTGGACTTGAAAAGTTAAAAGAAAGAATTCGTTTTCTTGATGAAGCAGGAGCAAGCATCGTTGAAATCGGTATTCCGTTCTCAGATCCAGTCGCAGACGGTCCAACTATTCAAAGGGCAGGAAAAAGAGCATTAGATAGTGGTGTAACATTGAAAGGTATTTTTCAAGCATTAATAGAGGTGAGGCAAGAAGTTCAAATTCCATTTGTACTTATGACATATTTAAATCCAGTACTCGCATTCGGAAAGGAACGTTTCATTGGGAGCTGTCTTGAAGCAGGGGTGGACGGTATTATCGTTCCAGACTTACCGTATGAAGAACAAGACATTATTGCACCGCTCCTTCGCGTGGCGAATATCGCTTTAATTCCACTCGTTACCGTAACGAGCCCTATTGAACGAATCGAAAAAATTACGAGTGAATCACAAGGATTCGTCTACGCTGTTACAGTAGCGGGCGTAACGGGAGTACGTCAAAACTTTAAAGATGAGATTCGTAGTTACTTAGAAAAAGTAAAAGCACACGTCCACTTACCAGTAGTCGCAGGATTCGGTATTTCAACACGAGAGCAAATTGAAGAAATGATTACAATATGTGATGGAGTAGTCGCTGGAAGTAAAGTCATTGAGCTGTTAGAAAATGAAAAGCGAGAAGAAATTTGTGAGTTAATACATGCAGTAAAAGAAACAGAAGAGGCTTAAGTCTCTTCTGTTTCTTTTGTGTAATAAATGTTAAAACATACAGAAAATACTTATAACTTAGAGGGTGAGAAGGCATGCTAAGACGTAAACTATTATATCTTCTTTTAACTGTACCATTATACGCTTGGCTCATTAGCATGACGAAAATAGAGTTGATGGCTCTGTTTTTAGGATATGTATTCATCTTTTCCCAATTAAATCGAATACAAGAGCAATCTATTTTAGAAGTATGTATATTTTCGGTTAGTATAGAACTATTTAGTATCGTTTCGATTGTATTATTAAGTGAATTATTCCAATGGATCCATTCATTTGAATTAATAAAACTTGGGAATATTGTATTGCAAGTAATATGTGCTTATATTGTGTTTGTTGTACTAGAAAAAATGATTGGACAGCAGACGGTTTTTCAGGATAAAAGATAAAATATTAGTTATTCAAAAAAGGAGCCAAGCGGCTCCTTTTTTAAATCTGTTATAAAAATAATTGAAAATCATAACATCTGTTATATAATAGTTAAAAATTGCAATTTTTACGAAAAGAGATGATAGCATGGCCATATTGTTGGCACTTATCCCGATTATGATGATTTTTATTTGTTTGTTTTTGTTTAAACAAACGTCATTAAGAGCCTCATTAATCTCTTATGCCGTTTCTGTCGGAATCGTTTTACTCTCGCCAACGTTTCAATTAGGGATAAGTGAAACTGTACACGCAACAATTAAAGGGTGGTTAATTTGTTTTATTGTCGGATACGTTTTATTTTTCGGTATTTTTTTATTTCACCTCATGAACAAAATGGGATACATCGATCAAGTAGCGAGATTTCTAGAACAAGTCACGCGCGATCGATTATTGCAAATGCTTCTTATGTGTTTTGGTATTTGTCCACTTATTGAATCAGTGAGTGGATTCGGAATTGGTTTTATGGTTGCAGCACCTATTTTTCTTTCGCTCGGTTATAAACCGTTTCAAGCTGTGCTACTTTCGTTTATCGGTTTACTTGCAAGTTCATGGGGCGCGATGGCAACGGGTACGATTATCGGTTCTCAGCTTATTAACATGCCGCTCACAACTCTTGGTACAAATACAGCATTATTAAGCATCCCGATTTTCGCATACTTTATCATCCTTTCTTTATACGTTGTCGGTGGCTGGCAGGCAGTTATAGAAAAGTGCAAGGAAGGGATAGGATTCTTTCTATTATTTTCTCTCGGAATCTATCTTTCTAACGCATACGTAAGTGTTGAACTAGCAGGGATATTAAGTTCTATCGTTACCATTACATTTGGCTTTCTAATCATTAAATTAAAAGGGAAAAGTGAGCAAAACTTTATAACAGAACATGCTGCGGCTGTAGAGAGAGAAGTATCGATTATAAAAATTATTAGCCCTTATATATTCTTAACAGTTTGTATTTTACTTTCTCGCCTCGTTCCAGCATTACATGATTTGCTCAGGTCATATGCAGTTCTCGATTTAAAATCATATTCTTACAAACTAGAGCTACTATATTCACCAGGATTTTGGCTCGCTATGACTTGTTTATTTACAATTATTTTCTTCCGCATTCCATCTAATGTTATGAAACAATCACTCTCGCAAACGATAAAACAATGGATTCCTTTCGCTATTACAACGACGATGTTCATTGCAATTTCAGAACTAATGGGCGCATCTGGTATGCATTCATTACTTGCAAAAACAGCTGGTGAAACATTTGGGACATTTTTCGTTTTCGTTGCTCCTTTCATAGGCGGAATTGGCGGCTTTTTAACAGGTAGTAACGCAGGATCAAATGCGATGTTTATAAAACTACAAATGCAAACAGCGCAAAACGTAGCGCTCCCGTGGCAATATGTCACAACACTCCAAAACACAGCATCATCAGTAGCGACAATCGCTTGCCCATCACGCATTACACTAGGTGCTTATTTATGTAATATCCCGTATCGTGAAAATGAACTATTAAAGAAGACGACGTTAATGATTTTTGGTGCGGTGTTACTTGTAGTGGTAGAGGTGATTTTTTGGTATGCATTGATAAAGTAAAAAATCCTCCTGGGAAAGGAGGATTTTCTTTTTATATGGATAATGCCTAAAGTATGAACAGCTTCTACTAAATGAATAGGAGATGAAAGAGATGCCCTTAAAAAACTACGGTGTATTAAAAGGTACAGTTGTACAATCTAAGATTGGAAAAGGGAAAACACCTCATTATCAAGTTCATTTACAAGGCGAAGCAGAAATAGATTATCGGGTTCTGTTGCAAAGTTTTTGGAGCTGAGCTAGACTGTAGAAAAAATGAGATGA
>NZ_JBFPJH010000105.1:0-10913 GCF_040838255.1 Bacillus sp. C30
GCTTATTGGCAGGCGTGGCGATTTTATTAAAAAGATTCTAGACAGGTTCTTAGGACCACTCGTTACCACCTCAGAATAGCATCCATTCGGGTGCTTTTTCTTTATCGATAAGTGAAGCATACCCATATGAGGATATTAAGAATGGAGAGGAAAATCAGCATATATTTTGAAATTTGCATCCTATACTCCTTTGAATTTGCTACAAAAATGTGAAGAACGACTGTATAACGGTTAATTTTGATTATAGATTACACAGTACGTTCTTCATCCTTCAGGAAGCAAGACCAGAGAACAAACGAATTGTTTCAAGTATATAGAAGTTTAAGGGGTCTTCAAAAAATGAACATTACAGGATGTTCTCCGGCATTCTTAATATGCGCCATTTTAGGTTTAATATACCAAAAAATAAAAAATATTGGTTATTGGGGAAAATATCGATATATAAAAGCATCCATAACGGGTGCTTTTATTATTTTAGAGGAGGAAGTGATGTAATGACGTGGTTGAGCTTCTTTATTGGATATTGTGTAGGGATGTCACTTTGTTTACTACTTATGATTTAATTCATTAAGGCGAAGGAAGTAGAAGAATTAGATTGATAAGGGGTGATGGTAATGTGTGAACATAAGTATCAAGTGTTAGATAGTGAGACTACTACTTTTTATGCTGATGGTGGTCAAGTAGCTATTGATGTATCTGGTACCTTCTATTGTGAGAAGTGTCTTGATATTCAATATCGTGAGGAAAGAATCAAACCAGGAGTGATTGAAGTCAATGACTAACTTCTACAAAACAAAACGATGGAAGAACAAACGAACAACAGTATTAAAGCGTGACACATACCAATGCCAGGAGTGCATACGATATGGCAAGAGTAAAGAAGCAACGACAGTACATCATATCCATCCATTAAGGAATAGACCGGAGCTAAGACTTACAACAGATAATCTGGTTAGCCTGTGTGGAAGATGTCACGATAAGATGCATGATCGTATAAGTGAGGAGTTAACGGAGTTAGGTAAGCAATGGGTAGAACGAGTGGAAAGGATGAAGATAGATGGAACTAACTAAACTTGAGAAAGCAATTACTATTGGTACAATTCTTTCAGCGTTAACTGAAAAAGAACTTAAAGGGTATATTGATTTAGAAAAGCTACAGGCATTCATTGAACAAAGTGAAGTATTAGATGAGAATATAACGCCAAATGAAAAGAAAGAAGCCGATAAGACTTTAATCAATAAACTAATCGATTCATTCTTAGAAGAAAGTAAGGAGTGAGGATAGATGGAACTAACTAAACTTGAGAAAGCAATTGTTATTAGTGGATTCGTACAAGGAGTAGGTGAGGAAGTACTTAATAACAATGAAAGTAAACTATTAACACAACTAAATGATGAATTAGCAAATATACTTAGTAATTCAACATTAAGCCAAATGCAAGAAGCTGGTGAAAGTGTATTAAATAAATTAATTCAAAGTTTATTTGAAAAAGAACAATCCCCCCCACTTACAAAATAAATTAAAACAGTCTATTGGGGACCGAGAGGGGGAGCTTTTTCCAATAGAGCGACTTCTGGAAAAACTTTTTTTTGAGGGAGGTGAGAGGGTGGCACGTCGTAAAAAGGCTGATTTGGTCGAGTTTGAAGCACTTTCTATTAAAGAAAAAGTGATTGAAGATATGAAAGGTTTAGGTACTTATAAGCCGGAATATGAAGCGATTATCTCAATTTATTCTGATTTATTAGCTCAATATCATGATGCAAATGAGAAATTCAAGGAAAGCGATTATCAATATGAAACTGAAACTGCAGCAGGTGGAACTAAAAAGTCTGCGATAGTTGCAACCCTTGAAAATTTACGGAAAGACATAATCGCATACTCCGACCGTTTATGCCTTAACCCAAAATCAGTTGAATCAGTTACCACGGATACAGGAAAGAAAAAGAAAAAATCAGCATTAGGGGAGGCTTTAAGTAGTCTTGGAGACTAAATACAAAAACTATGAGCTTGTTATGGAGTATGCGAAAAGTATCATAGAAGGTGAAAAATTAGCTAATAAGGAACAAATACAGGGCTGTGAACGTTTTTTCAACGATTTAAAGAATCCTGAGTATGAATTTAATCCGAAAGATGCGGAATTCGTTATAGGAATCATTGAAAAAACCTTTGTACATGCTCAAGGTGAGATGCTAGATGGTACACCGTTACGTGGAAAGCCGTTTTTATTAGAACCATTTCATAAATACCAGGTTTATAACTTACTTGGTTTTTATCATAAAGGAACAAAGATTAGGCGCTTTAAAGAAGCGTTTATTTATATTCCACGGAAAAACATTAAGACTTCTTTTGCTGCGGCATTAGCTTGGGCTCTTGGTCTTTTAAATAGAAAGTCAGGAAGTAAAGTTTATATTGTAGCTGCGGCATTAAAGCAATCGTTGGAAAGCTTCAACTTTATCAATTTCAACTTAGATCAAATGGGAGAGAAAGAGAATTTCCGTGTTATCGATAATAACCAAGAACATTCTATCTCAGGTGATCTTGGCGATGGTTCTCTTTACATCCAAGCATTAGCGGCAAATCCCGATAAACAGGACTCATTGAACTGTAATATCGCGATTGCTGATGAATTGCATGCTTATAAAACGCCTAAACAATACAACATCATCAAAGAAGCGATGAAAGCTTATACGAATAAGTTGATGATTGGTATTACAACGGCCGGTGATGATATGACAAGCTTCTGTTATCAGCGTTTGCAGTATTGTAAAAAGATACTTGATGGAACTGTGAAAGACGAAGCTTATTTTGTATTCATTGCAAAGGCTGATGAAGATGAAAAGGGAAATGTGGACTACACAAATCCAATCGAACATCAAAAAGCAAACCCTGCTTATGGTGTTTCGATTCGTTCAAACGATATCATGAACGATGCATTACAAGCGCAAAACGATCCACAACAAAGAAAGGACTTTCTAGCGAAGTCATTAAACATTTATACTTCAGCAATTCGCGCTTATTTCAATTTAGATGAGTTTAAAACTTCCGATAAAAAGCATAATTGGACACTTGAAGAATTATCTAAGTTAAAAATTGATTGGTTTGGCGGTGCTGACTTATCAAAAATGCATGATTTAACGGCAGCCGCGTTATATGGGAATTATCAAGGAGTAGATATTGTTATTACTCATGCATGGTTTCCTATTGTTGCCGCAACTCAAAAGGCTGAGGACGATAACATTCCGTTATTCGGCTGGAAAGACGATGGTTGGTTGACGATGTGTAATACGCCAACGGTTAATCATTCCGATATCGTTAATTGGTTTATCAAAATGAAGCAAAGTGGATTCAAAATTAAGCAAGTTGGTTTTGATAGAAAGTTTAGTCGTGAGTTTTTCCTTGCAATGAAGAAGAAAGGCTTTGCAATGATTGACCAGCCGCAATACTTCCATAAAAAGTCCGAGGGATTCAGACGTATTGAGAAGAAAACGAAGGATGGCGAGTTTTATTACTTACATTCACAAGCGTTTGAGTATTGTGTGCAAAACGTTGCTGCAATTGAAAAGACAGACGACATGATCCAATATGAGAAGGTTATGCCAAACCAGCGCATTGATATCTTTGATGCGTCTGTTTTTGGTGCAATTCGTATGCTTGAAAACTTTGAAAAAGCTGTTGATGCTTCAACTTGGCTAGAAAATTAATCATAGGAAGGAGGTGTAATCTTTGGCGTTTTGGAGGAAGAAAAAAACACGTTCAGCCGTTACGATTCCATTTGCAATTGGTGATATTGAAACAATTGGTTATACAAGGCTTTCTGACAATCCAGATGTATTAATTGCGGTAGATAAAATTGCTGATTTGGTTTCAAATATGACCATTCATCTCATGGAAAATACAGATGAAGGCGACAAACGTTTACGAAATCAGTTATCACGAAAGATAGACATTGAGCCGCATCGAAATATGACGCGTAAGAGCTGGATTTATAAGATTGTCAGCGACTTATTACTTCATGGTGATGGTAATTCTATCGTCCACATTGGTATTGATCCACAAACAACTTACATTGATGATTTAACGCCATTTCAAATGCAAGCTGTGAGCTATGAAGATGTGGAGGGCAACTACCTCATCAACTTCAACGGCACAACATACACGCCAGACGAGGTAATTCATTTTGTAATTAATCCTCATCCGAATTATCCGTATCGCGGTACAGGATATAGGGTGGCATTAAAGGAAATCGTGAAAAATTTAAATCAGGCTACAAAAACAAAGAATAACTTTATGAGTGGTAAATATATTCCATCACTTATCATTTCTGTGGATGCTATGACGGAAGAATTGTCCAGTAAAGAAGGACGGGACAACATCATGGCTAAATACTTCGCGGAAACAGAAGGCGGTAAGCCTTGGATTATTCCAGCTGATTTAATCAAAGTTGAACAAGTTAAACCTTTATCACTAAAGGATATTGCCATTAATGAAGGTGTTGAATTAGATAAGAAAACTGTTGCTGGACTCTTTGGGATTCCGGCTTTTTTCTTAGGTGTTGGTGAGTTTAATAAAGAAGAATATAACAACTTCATTAATACACGTATTTTTTCAATAGGGCAAGTCATAGCGCAAACACTA
This sequence comes from Bacillus sp. C30, assembly GCF_040838255.1. Lineage (NCBI taxonomy): Bacteria > Bacillati > Bacillota > Bacilli > Caryophanales > Bacillaceae > Bacillus > Bacillus sp. C30. Next base: position 4,637 of record NZ_JBFPJH010000105.1, read on the forward strand.
ACACGTGATTTGTTATTCAGTCCGAATTGGTTTTTCCGTTTAAATCCGCGAAGCTTGTACTCATACAATTTAAGCGAAATGGTGGCAGCCGGAACACAAATGGTTGACCGAAACGCAATGCGAAGAAATGAGTTGCGTGATTGGATTGGGTTAGACCCTGATAAAGAAATGCAAGAACTTATCATCTTAGAAAACTATATTCCAGCTAATAAGATTGGTAGCCAAAACAAATTGAAGGGGGGGAGAACGATGAATAAACGTCATATGCATTTCACGCCAGACTTAAAAACAAGGGCTAGTGAAAACGAAAATGAAGCGGTTATTGAGGGGTATTTTGTTGTCTATGATCAAGAAACTGAATTATGGCCGGGAGCGTTTGAAGAAGTGGCTCCAGGATCATTTGAAAATAGTTTACGTAACAATGACATTATGTGCCTGGATAATCACGATTCAAGAATGATTTTAGCTAGTTTTGGTAGTAACACACTTGAATTAAAGTCCGACAATCACGGTTTATGGGGTAAAGCGATTATCGACTTAGAAGATCCAAATGCAAAGAGTGCTTACCGTAAAGTCCAGACTGGAAAAGTGCGTGGTTGTTCATTTGGTTTTTACCCAACTAAGGAGGACCAAATCACACGTGATGATGGGACGATGAAATGGAGAATCACTGAAGCTGAATTGCATGAGGTTTCCATTACAGCATTCCCCGCATATCCACAAACGGATATTATGGCCCGACAAAAAGATGTTGAGACGATCAAGAAACAAAGGCTAGAACAAAGAAAAAAACAATTAAAGGAGCGATTAACCAATGCCTAATCCAGTATTAATTGGTGCTAAGTTAAACATGAAGCGTAATTCTCTTCAAACTGTGGAGGGAAAACTAACTGAACTATTTGCAAAACGTAGTGAGTTAGAAGCTTCCATTGATGGAATTGAAAGTGAAGAAGATTTAACGGCAATTGAAGCGAGTGTTAAAGAAAATGATGATGAAATTGCCTCTTCTGAGGAAGAAAAAACGAAATTAACAGAAGAAATTGAAGAACTTGAAAAAGAGTTAGAATCATCTAATCGTAAATCACCAGAAAAAGGAGCGAAACGTAATATGCCAAAACAAACTGAAACACGCGAAGCTATTAATGCTTATGTGCGTAGCAAAGACCAAACACGTGCTGGATTCACATCTGTGGAAGGTGGGGCATTAATTCCAGAAGAGTTATTAGCGCCAAAGAAAGAACTTGTTGATACAGTTGATTTAACACAATATATTCGCACAGTTCCAGTTAATCGTGGTTCTGGTAAATATCCAATCATCAAGAAATCAAACGGAAAAATGGTTTCTGTTGCAGAGCTTGCTAAAAACCCTGAGCTTGCAAAGCCTACTTTTGCAGAAGTAACATATGATATCGCAACATACCGTGGTTACATTCCTGTTTCTCAAGAAGTAATTGATGATGCAGACTATGATATTACTGGTTTAATTGCAGAAGATATTAAAGATCAAGATTTAAACACAAAAAATGCTCAAATTGCAGCTATTTTCAAATCAGCACCAGCTAAAGCTGTAACTGGATTAGATGGACTTGTTATTTTATTAAATACTGGATTCAAAAACGTATACACTGTAAAAGCTTATGTATCTCGTTCACTATTTAACGCATTAGATTTATTGAAAGATAAAAATGGTCGTTACTTACTACAAGATGATATTACTGTTGCATCTGGTAAACGTGTTAAAGGTAAGGAAGTTGTTGTTTTAGATGATGATATCATTGGAACAAAAGCTGGCGATCTAGTTGGCTTCGTAGGCGATGCTAAAGAGTTCTGTACTTTATTCAACCGCAAACAAGCTTCTGTTAAATGGATTGATAATGACATTTATGGTCAATTATTAGCTGGTTTTGTACGCTTTGATGTTAAAGCTGTTGATACAAAGGCTGGATACTACATCACTTACACAGCAGCACCAGCCGGAGCATAAAAAGGAGTGATTATGAATGGCTAAATATGTGGTATTAGAAGATTTTGCAGACTTACAAGATGGTGACCATGTTTATCGCCAGGGAGATCATTATCCCCGCAAGGGACGAGCTAAGAAAGAACGAACTGAAGAACTTTTGGGGAGCGAAAACCTTAGAGGCGAGCCTTTAATCAAGGAACTAAAAGGCGATGAATGAGCAAATAAAAGCTACTCTCTTGAATTTATTAAAACTTGATTTAGGCATCACTCATAATTTGAGAGATGCTTATTTTAATAATTTACTAGTTAGTTCACAAAATGAAATTGAGAGAACAGGGATTATATTAGATTTTGAAAGTATCGATGACCAAATGCTTACAGTTGATTATGCAGCATGGTCCTATCGAAACCGACAAGAGGACGCTCCTTTATCTCGAAATCTACAAATGAGAATTAACAATAGAGTTATCAAGAAGGCAGGAACCACAAATGCCATCACTTAAATCAAGTGTAGGGAATTCGAAGCGCATATCACTAGATGATGTGTGCTTTTTGATTTCCATTGAAACCGAAACAGATGATTTAGGACAAGTAATTGGTACCAATGAAATACCAAGACAAATATTTTGTTCTAAATTAAGTATTAATCGTCAGGAATTCTTAGCAGGTGGGCAACTTGGTTTGAAACCACAGCTCGTATTTGTTGTAGATTCTGATGAGTACGATGATGAGACATCATTAATGTATGAGAATCAAAAATATATAGTTTATCGAACCTTCCCACGATCTGATGGATTCACAGAAGTTTATTGTGAGGTGAAAGCCGGTGGCTAGTATTAACGATTTTGCTAGTGAAATTACTAGGGAATTACAAAGATACTCTCATCTAGTAGAAGAGGACTTGGAAGTTGCAAAAGAAGAAGTTTCAAAGAATCTTGTGGACGGTTCACCAAACATGATTGCTGATAACAAAGTGCATCACAAAATTAATGATATAACTATTGAGCTTTACATAATTAAAAAGGATTTGGATTTGGTTGCAGAATCCAAACGTGAACAAGTCTTAGATGATAATGAGATCCCTTATGAATCGTCTGAGGTTTTTATAGATTCTGAAAAATTATTTCGAAAAATATATGAAACGAGGTTGATATAAATGAACAAAGTTACTTTTGGTTTGAAGAATGTTCATTATGCACTTTTAGATACTAAAGATAATGTAGTGAAATTTGGGGTTCCATTTCCACTTCCTGGTGGTGTTGAGTTAACGGAATTTTACGCAGACGATATGGTTTATTTCTCTTCTGATAATAACCAAGGTTATGACGGTACGTTAGTAATTGCTAATATTCCTGAACAATTTGCAATTGATGCTTTAGGAGAACAATTAGACGAAACAGATGGGGTATTAAATGAAGTTGCAAATGCCAAGAGAAAACCATTTGCATTGTTATTTGAATTTGATGGAGATGAAAAAGCTATTCGACATGTTATGTACAATTGCACAGCAAGTCGTCCAACAGTTGCATCTAAAACAAAAACATCTTCAGCAGAGCCAAACACAAATGAATTAAAGTTTGTTGCTAGTCCGCTTAATATTAACGGAAAACCATTGGTTAAAACGAAGACATCTCCTAAGACAACAGCAGCAATTCATGATGGTTGGTACACAGCGGTATATACAAAAAAATAATAGTGTAAGGGGAAAAAATAAATGGAAAAGACAATTGTAATTGATGGACAAAAAGTCCGATTAAAAAGTACAGCAGCTACAGTTAAACGTTATAAAGCACAATTTAGACGAGATTTATTCGCGGATATGATGGCGTTAGGAGCGATTGGTACATTTACCTCGCAAGATGATTCCCAAGGTAATTTATCTATTCAGTCGAAAGGATGGAGATAATATGACCATTGTTGGAGAATTAGGTATTGTATATGGCGTGACAGGAGCAACAGAACTCTTGTACGTCTTCTTCCTTACTCTTTTTATATCTTTTACATAGAATAACAACCATTATGTAGAGAAGGTGGGAAAAAGAGGGGAAGGATAAATGTACGTATGTAAGTGACTTGGAAGTCATGTACCACCTCATTATGTGCCGGAAATCTTGTCATTTGGTCATTGTAACCAAATGATGAGTGGGGTCATACATTAGGATAAAGCAGCATTCTATATATAAAACGCATTAAATGATTTAACAAAATGTATATATTATTATGAAAGGAATGTTTATCTTGTATAAGAATAAACTTTCAACGTATAACTGTACGAATAGTATAAGGATACCCCTGTTAAACTACACTGATCGTAATATATATGTTACAGCAGAACAAGTACAAGATTTCCATGTCATATTATCTAATTTAGCTGGAAGTATTATATCTTCAGTTAATCCTGCTGATATCGCATTGCATCTATCAGCTTTCCAAGTGAATTTGAATCAGCGTAAATCTACATGTTTTTCTTGTACATTTGTATTGAAAAGTATTCAACAACTTCTTTTGGTAATTCAAAATGGTGGTAGTAATTTAAATGTAATATTATTATTACTGAAATTAAGCAATTCATTGGAGCACCTGATTCGCGATTTTGTATTAATTGGTCCAGGTAGAAACTTAGATTATTGTGACTTAATCTCTTCGTTATCTGCATTGAATAGTGCAGTTACTCAAGCAATTGATACAGAGTTAAAAAAAGGTAATGCACCACCATTTAAAGAAATCGTAGAACAACTTTTAGGAAAAGAAATAGAAATTGTTGTGACAGTGGGGAAATTAACCGGTGTTATTTTTGAGGTGGGAGATGATTTCTTAACGTTACAAGAAGCGATAGGAACACAAGTATTATTACCGTTTACAAGTATTATATCAATTCGAGAAGTGTAAGAACCTGTCTAGAATCTTTTCAATAAAATCGCCACGCCTGCTAATAAGCAACTCTGTTTACTATTTTCAAGTGTTCGTTCACAGTTTTTCCAAAGCCTGCGGTAATTTTTCAACCATATGAACATTCGTTCTAAAATCCAGCGTTAGGATAAAATGACAAACTTGTGAAGTTCAGAGCGTTTGATGATTTCAACAGAACAATCAATCATTTCTTTTATCGATTGTGCAAATGATTTTCCTGTATATCCACCGTCACAAAGTATATTTGTCACCTTTTCCATATTTGGATGGCACCAAATCGATCTGTCTTTTGATACCTGAAACTTTCTTTCCGACATCGTATCCTTTTTCTTCCGCTGCCCATGTACACTTCACGTTTTGAGCATCTATGATGCAGCAACTGGTCTGCTTCATCCTTACGGTACTTTTCGACCAATTTTTCTATGCACCTTTTCGTCTATTTTGCGCCATTGACAACCTGTGGTGAGTAGGTACAACACAACACAGAATACCTCGTACAAATTGACTGTGCGTAGGCGTGTTGTTCACGAATCAGTTCAAACTGTTCACGGGAAACATCCTTTTTTGTATAGATTATACCATAGATTCCAGACAGGTTCTAAGAAAGGAGAGTTATTTATGTTATTTACAAATGAATTACGTGGACATGTTGGCGAATTAGTGCAAGTCATTACGGCTGTCGAAATCGTCTCAGGGATTCTATTATCTGTAACAGATGGAGCGCTAAGTGTTCAAACATCTCCATCTTATGGACCACCTGAGGACGTTACTGTGCGAATTCCTAGCATTGCTTATGTTCGTTTAGAAGGATAAGGGGGAGAAAACTATGAGGGTATCAGTTATTATCCCTACGCATAATGAGGCTAACACTTTAGATACAGTGCTGGTGGAAGTGAAAAAATTAAACCCGTATGAAATTATTGTAGTTGATAATGGATCAACAGATGGAACGAAGGAAGTCGCATTACAGCATAGTTGCCATGTAATTTATTATAAACATTCTCTTGGCAATGATGTAGGAAGGGCAATTGGAGCTAGGGAAGCAAAAGGCGAAATTGTATTGTTTTTAGATGGTGACATCGTTATTGAGAGTAAAGAGCTACAACGTTTCGTGAAAGGAATTCAACAAGGGCATAAAATTGTTGTGAACAATTTAACATGGTCTGTTTATTTAAAGATGAGACCCCATTATACGACAGTTGAGAAATATATGTTGAATCGTTTTTTGAATAAGAAGGAGCTTGTCGTAGGTTCTTTAATTGCAATACCACATGCGATGAATCGTGAAATCATCGAGCAATTTGGGTGGTGGAATTTAGCAGATCCAGCACTATTTCAAGCAATGGCGGTGTCTAGAGGAGTAGATATTGCCGATATGGCTTCGGTCGATGTAATTCACACGAA
>NZ_JBFPJH010000106.1:0-10903 GCF_040838255.1 Bacillus sp. C30
AGAATATATATAATTCACAGAGCACATTCATTATCATTTGGGATCAACAGATAAACAATGAGTTTGCAGATTTACTACTGTTAGGAATACGTAATATTGTTATAGCGCCAGTAACCCCACAAGTAGTACTAGAGGAAGTGAATAAGAGTTTATATCAGCTTTCTTTAGTGCGACAAGTAAGTTTACAACAGGAATTACTTCAAACGATGTTTGATTTTCAAAATGATTTATTATTTATAGTAGAAGATGATGAGATTGTCGATTGTAATACGAATTTTTTACAATTCTTCGGACATGATAATTTATTTACGTATCGTGAACAACATTTAGTGTTTGCAGAACATCTTATTAGAGAGAACGGATATTATTCGACGACTCACGATATAACATGGCTGGATGATACTTTATCAAATGGAAGAAGAATTAAAATGTACAATTATGAAGGAGAAGCATTTACTTTTCTATTACGTGCGACACCATTACCAGAAGACTTATCGCGATTTATAGTAAAATGCACAGAGATTACAGAATTAGATGAAATCTATCAAGAGCAAGAAAGATTGGCTATGATAGATTCATTGACAGAAATATATAATCGCTTGAAATTCCAACAAATATTGGAGACAGAGTGGGAGAATGTATTACGTAATGATGAAAAAGTTGCACTTATTTTGTTTGATATAGATAATTTTAAATCAGTAAATGACACATATGGTCATGATTTTGGCGATTTAGCATTAGTACAACTTGCAGATCTTATGAAATCTAAAGTTGAAGATCAACATGTATTTGCAAGATGGGGAGGAGAGGAATTTATAATATTAGTGACCAATACGGTAGAAAAAGAAGCGTTTCAAGTTGCGGAATCATTGCGATTTTTCATTGAAACAAAGCATTTCTCTGGAATTTCGAAATTAACAGCGAGTTTTGGAGTTGCGTTATATGAGCAAGGGATTACAAGAGAAGAGTTAATGCAAAGAGCGGATATTGCGTTATATGAAGCGAAAAAAAATGGGAAAAATCAAGTATGTATATATAGAAAAGAAAAAATGTGATTTTTCGCAACAAATTGTTGCGATTTTTTTTTATTACTTGATAATAGAATATGGGGGACCATTTTAACCGAGAAGCTCCCACTTTAAGTAAGCTCGCAAGAGAGACTAAGTGGTGGGTAGTTCACATGAAGTAATTACGGAGGAACAATATGATAAAAAAAATAATGGTTATGGCTTCACTGTCTGCTGTAGTTTGCGGCGGAGTATACTATTTTCTCTATAGTCCCGATCCAAAGGAACAAGCAGTATTAACAACAAAGGTAACTCCTGCTATTGAGTCAGAGGTACAGGATAATATAGAAGAAGTACAAAAAATTGATTATGCTAGTATATCTCAAAAGTTAAATCAGTATTTAGTAGGAAAGTAATTTAATGGGACAGTTTTGGTGACAGATAAAGAGCATGTTATATTGAATAAAGGATATGGATATGCTGATGTTCAAAATAAAATAGAAAATACGCCTCAAACAAAATATCGTATCGGTTCTATTACGAAAACAGTTGTTGCTACATCCATTCTACAGTTACAAGAACAAGGGAAGTTAAATATCCAAGATAATGTAAATAAATACATTCCTTCATTTCCAGCAGATAAACACATCACGTTATATCACTTATTAACGCATACATCTGGTTTACCGGAAAATGGGGAAGGGAAGGTTAATGTAGCTTCACGTATAAATTTAGTAACTTGGATTGGAAGTCAAAAATTAGAGTTTCCACCAGGAACAGGTTGGAAGTATACGGATTATAATTATATGGTGCTCGCTTATATTATAGAAAATATAACGAAAAAGCCTTTAGGAGACTATGTAAAAGAAAATATATTTACAAAGGCCGAGATGCATGAATCAGGTATGGGAAATATGGTGCCTGGAGATAAAAACTTCACGAAGGGGTATGTGAAGAAAGATCAAGAGCTTGTACTAGCACAAAAATTAGGGATGGACTGGTTATATGGATCGGGTGAGATGTATACGACAGTAGGGGATATGAAAAAATTAGATGAAGCGATTATAAATGGAAAGCTTCTTTCTGAACAAAGTATACAAGCGATGTTTACACCTTCACAAGAAAGAAAATATGCATTTAGCTTTTACATATATCCAGATTATTTCCATAACCATGGTGTACTATCTGGTTGGAACACTTTCAATAATTTTAATAAAGAAAAAGGAACTTTTGTTATTTTATTTTCAAATGTGAAAAATAGTATGGATGATGATTTTAATAAAGAGTTCCGAAAGATGGTAAATGATTTATTAGAACAAAGGGGATGAGAAGATGGAAAATAAAAATTTATCAATAGGTTTCATTGGTATTGGTGTAATGGGAAAAAGTATGGTCAACCATTTAATGCAAAGTGGTTATAAAGTATATGTATATAATAGAACGAAGGAAAAAGCGGATTCTTTAGTGCAAGAGGGTGCGACTTGGTGTGATACACCGAAAGCGTTAGTAAAGCAAGTTGATGTTGTTATGACGATGGTTGGTTATCCTCATGATGTAGAAGAAGTGTACTTTGGGATTGATGGAATTTTAGAACATGCAAATGAAGGTACGATAGCAATTGACTTTACAACATCTACACCAACATTGGCAAAACGTATTAATGAAGTTGCGAAAAGCAAGAATATATATACATTAGATGCACCAGTATCTGGTGGGGACATTGGGGCTAAAGAAGCAAGACTAGCAATTATGGTCGGTGGAGAGAACAGAATATATGATATTTGCTTACCTCTATTTGAAAAACTAGGAACAAATATTCAGTTGCAAGGCCCTGCTGGGAGTGGACAACATACAAAAATGTGCAATCAAATAGCAATTGCTTCTAACATGATAGGAGTATGTGAAGCGGTAGCATATGCGAAAAAGGCTGGACTTAATGCAGATAAAGTATTAGAGAGTATTTCGACAGGAGCAGCAGGTAGCTGGTCATTAAGTAATTTAGCTCCTCGAATGTTAAAAGGAGATTTTGAACCTGGCTTTTATGTAAAGCATTTTATGAAAGATATGAAGATTGCTTTAGATGAAGCTGAAAAATTACAATTACCAGTACCGGGTTTAACCCTAGCGAAGGAATTGTATGAAGAGCTAATCGCAGATGGAAAAGAGAATAGCGGAACACAAGTATTATACAAAAAGTATATAAGGGGGTAAATGGAATGGATCTCCAAAAGTTTGACGAGATGATTGATGCTGTGCAGCGAGCAACTTGTGTACAGATTAATGATAAGCAAAAAGAAGCTTTTAAACAAAAATACGATTTTGGACCAGATTTTGAATATGGAAGAGATGAGAAAGGGCATTATGTTATCCGAAGCTCGAAAAAGATGTTAGAGGAAATGGAGTTTTATTTGGCATTGAAATATGATCGAGATGGAATTGTCCTTTATATGCATGCTGAGATTGAAGGGACATGTCATGTATCCGTTAGCTACAGTGAAGATGCACTTCATTTGCAAGAGTTGTTTCAATTTCTAGAAGAAAATAAATAAAAAGTCCTCATTTGAGGACTTTTTATTTATTTAGGCAGGCATAATATTTAAGCTGGATATTTTATAGGCTGGAAGCTCGGCGGCATCGTTCAATTGGGAATGGAATAACTTGTGCAATGTGATTAGGACCAAACTGTTTCGCACGAGCATGGCGTACTATATAAAATGCGCACAGGATAGAAATAGGAATAGCACCGTACAAACCGAAAAATAAAGCGCTTACACAAGATGCGACAAAACCTAAAACACCAACTTCTAATTCTTCCATAATAGCTCCTAAAATAACAGGAATAGCTCCGCATGAAACCCCTAGTATAAGTGCGATAAGTAAACTCATGATTATCCCCCTCTGCTTGCAATATTCTTTTCCTTCTTATTAGTTGTAGTATATCATACACAAAACAGAATTTTCAGAAAAAATTCAAAAAAAGTTCAATAAATGTTCAAAAAGTGTTCCGAAATATACTTGATAAAATGGAAGTGTGATTTGAGATATTTGATTTGAATAAACGAAAGGGACAAATTATTTTAGTAAATAAAAAATCAGGCTTACTTCAATGTTATGAAATAAGCCTGTTCCATAGGAGGATGTATATATGTAGAGTGAATAAAAGATTGGAAAAGGGGTTCCAATCTTTTATTCAACTAGCTACCTTAATAAATTGGAACCCAACCTTCTGTTGTAACAAAAATACGAATAGCTACAACTTGGCGATCATCTTGTAAGGTAAAATAATGTCTTGCATTTTCAGGTACAGATATAAGATCACCAGGCTCAAGTTCAACGTCAAAGAATCGACCATCTTTTCCTTCAATAGCGAAGATGCCATGACCGCTGACAATAAAGCGAACTTCATCGTCAGTATGATGGTGTTCTTTTTGGAAATTAATTAATAATTCGTCAAGGTTAGGTGTGCCATTTGAAAGTGAAATTACATCATGAGCTTTATAACCTCGGCGCGCTGAAACATCAGCGATTTCTTTTGAAAACACAGCTAATATTTCAGCCTTGTTTTCATCTGCTAACGAATAATTTTCATTTAAATGAGTAGGAAGCTTAGAGATGTTCCATTTCTCATATAAAACGCCTTCCTCTTGTAGAAATTTAGATACTTCCACTTCATTTTCGATACGAGTATTTACTTCATGAATACGAATTTGCGCCATTAGAAACGCCTCCTTGAATTGATAATAGTTTTATATGAAATTGGAATAAAAACTCATAAGCTTCTAATCTTTTCTTTGCATCAAAGCTATCTCGGCCCCATACGGTAATACCATGGTTACGGATTAATACTGCTCCCGAATCTCCTTGTATATGCTTTCGGAAGTTTTCTCCAAGCGTTGGGATATGGGCATGGTTTTCGATAATAGGAATGTTAATCGTTGCACCTTCTTCCCAAATATCGAGAGCTTTAATAATTCTTGATTTTGAAGGGTGACTGCATCACTATATAAATTTGTGATGACATTATTATCAGTTGTATGAACATGAAGTACGCACCCGGCATTCGTATTGTTATAAATATGTGTATGCAATATTGTTTCTGCTGAAGGGCGTAATTCAGTCTCTAATACGGGAACCCCTAGATGATCTACTAATAGAAAATCATCTGGAGTAGTTTTTGTTTTATCTTTACCACTTGCTGTAATAAGAAAAGTAAGTGGATCATGACTGACTTTTATAGAAATATTTCCACTCGTTGCTGGAAACCAATTCCGAGTTGTTAATTCTTTTTTTATTTCACTTAAGTCATACCATTGACGAAAAAGTTGTTTCATAATTTCACCTCCAACAAATGTTGTAATTCGACTTGAATATCGTGAAATGTGTTAAAGGATGTATAAGCAATATGATTTTCTTCACATTTTGTAATAAGGAAGTCACGGGCGAATACTTTATCTGCTTGTTTTGCTGCTTGTAAATCAGTAATGGAATCTCCTATCACAATATGAAAATCATCTTTAGAGCTTAGTTTACGAATTAATGATGATTTACATAGACCGCAACTATGCTGACATTGCTCGTCACAAGGGTGCGGCCATTTAACTTCAACAAATTCTCCTGAAAAGTCAGTTGCATTACAGTAAATTTGCTCTTTTGGAATGATTCCTTGTAAGAGTGGATAGACGAAGAAATCCATTCCACCTGATATAACGTAAAAGGAAATGTTATTTTCATTAATAAATTGTATGAATTCATGAAAACCTGTACGGATTTCAGCAGTTTCTTGTAAAAACTGAATAATATCATCGTGTAGATTAATAGGTATTAATCGAAATAATTGAGAAACACCTTCTTGAATAGAAAGTTCTTGCGATAAAATTTTTTGCTTTATTTCCTCTGCTTCTGGTGGTGCGAACTTTTCCATAATGGACATGATATTATCGTTATTTGTAATCGTACCATCGAAATCACAAAATACTTGAATACTCATAATTTCACCTCATGAGAAGGATTTCCCCATATTTGTAGTGCGCTATGTAAATTCACTTCATCTACCTCATGGAGTGGTTTATTTTGTAAAGTAGCATCAATTGCAGTACGGAAAGCTTTACCGCCGCCCTGCGCGCCATTCGGATGTCCGTGTATCCCGCCGCCAGCATTAATAACAACATCTTTGCCAAAATCTCGTAAAATAAAGGGAACGAAACCAGGGTGAATACCAGCAGATGGAACAACAAAACTTTTCTTGAAAAATGCATCGTCTTCAGTTAAATGTTTTGAAATGTTGAGAGCTTCTTCTTTTTCTAACGCAACACTTCCGTATGGAGATGGGAATAATGAAAAGTCAGCCCCAGCATAGCGAAGTAGCTTTCCAAGTAATAATGGAGACGAGATTCCATATAACTTCGATGCGGAATAAGCACCACTTACAGCAGGATGTGCCATAATGGGAACTGGGATTTCATCATCTTCTGCAAGTGATTGTAGTACATCTAGTCCGTAAGCAAATACGTTGAATAATAGAATATCAGCCCCAGCTTGCACTGCGCTTTTCGCATTTTCTTTTAAATCAAAAGTTCGTCCTGTTAAATTTACGGCATATAACGTTTTATGTCCGTATGTTTCATATACTGATTGTAAAACTTCTTTTCCAGATACAATGCGTTTCGTAAGTGGTGTTAATGTATTCTCAAATAATATTTCATCATCTTTTACTATATCTACACCACCACTTGCTTGATCGCGTAATTGCGTTTTCAAATACCCAATATTTCGTCCAATCATGCCTTTAAAAATACTCATTAAAAGGGGACGATCATGCACTTGTAAAAGATTTCGAATACCATCTATCCCAAATTTTGGACCAGGGAAATACTGTTTTAAGTCGTCTGAAAATGTTAAGTCAATTAATTTCACTTCGCCATCAAGTGATAGCTTTCCGAATGTAGTTGTTAAAATCGCTGGTAAATCTGGACTGAAGTTTAATAACGGATATTCGATTTTAATAATCCCGCGCTTTACTTTTTTACGTGAATACAAATTGGTATGTTCTTGTTCAGCTAATTCCTCAACATGGATGACGTTACCTTTATGCTGTTTTAGTTGCTCTTGCAATAAGTGTGGCAAATGAGTCCAAGAGCCAATTGTTAAACCGAGTGCAATTTGCTCGGCCCTTTTTTCTAAGTTATGTGAATCATCATGGATTAAATACGTCGCTATAATTCCGCTCATTGTTATACCCTCCTAGTTAAATAAAAAAACCTCTCAGCTAAGGAGAGGTTTTTTTACAACCAGCTCCTTATCTGTCAGCGTAATGCTGCGAGAATTAGCACCGTGTCTACAATTATGTAGATCGGTTGCCGGGCTTCGTCGGGCTCGTCCCTCCACCTGCTCTTGATAAGAAGTATTTAGAAATGTTTAAATTTTTAAGATAACTGAATTTTGTCAGATATTTTTCATGTTGTCAATGACTTTTGAAAATTTTTAATTTATCAATTCGATTAATTGCTTCACGTAATCGTTCTTCTGTATGTAAGAGGCCAACACGGACATAGCCTTCACCGTGCTCACCAAATCCAACGCCAGGAGCAACTGCAACGTGTGCTTTTTCTAGTAAAATATTAGAAAATTGCTCAGATGTATAGCCTTCAGGTACAGGGAGCCAAGCAAAGAATGATCCTTTTGGAATATCAACATTCCAACCGATTGCATGACAAGCTTCTATAAGAGCATTTCTGCGAGATTCATAACTATTAACAAGTTCTACTACACAAGACTGCGAGCCTAATAGTGCTTCGCGTGCTGCGTCTTAAACTGCACCGAAAATACTAACATACATATGATCTTGCAATAAGTTAATTGTTTCGATGACACTTTCATTCCCTACTGCAAAAGCAATACGCCATCCAGCCATATTGAAAGTTTTTGATAATGTATAAATTTCAATTCCTGCATCTTTGGCGCCATCTGCTTGCAAGAAACTAACAGGTTTTTGACTATCAAATCCAATAGCACCGTAAGCAAAATCGTGAACGACTAATATATTATGTTTATTAGCGAAATGAATAGTCTTATCAAAAAATTCTTTTGATGCAGTAGCACCAGTAGGATTATTTGGGTAATTTAAAAACATTAACTTTGCACGCTCAGCGATAGTGTCATCAATTTTCGTGTAATCCGGTAAAAAATTATTTTCTGCAATTAGCGGCATTGTTTCAAATTGTGCTTTTGCTAAAGCAACTCCGGATAAATAACCTGGATCTGGAACGAGAATGGTATCGCCAGGGTTTGTAAAACAAAGTGGTAATTCTACTAATCCAGCTTTTCCGCCAAACAAAATAGCAACTTCAGTTTTTGGATTTAATTCTACGCCGTATTCACGTTTATAGAATGTTGCGACAGCTTCTTTTAAGCTTTCATGTCCGCGAAATGGCGGATATTTATGATGAATGGTCTTTTCGGCAGCATCTTGTAAAGCTTTTACGATATGCTGCGGTGTTGGTTGATCTGGATTACCTTGTCCTAGATTAATAACATCGTGACCAGCTGCAACGACTTTGTTAACTTTTGCAACAAGTGAAGCGAAAAATTGTGTTGGCAATGATGTTACTATCTCAGAAGGTTGAAATAATTTCATACTTTCCACCTCTTTTGAAAGTTGTTACAATTCTAGTGACAAATGATATAATCTTTCCAGTATTTTGTAAAGAAAAAAATGAGAATGGGGCTGAAAAAATGAAAGTCGCATGTGTTCAAATGGATATTGTCTTTGGAGATGTAGAAAAAAATATTGAGAACGCTAAAAAAAAAATAAGTGAAGCGATGAAAGAAAGACCAGATGTTATCGTCTTACCAGAACTATGGACAACAGGATATGATTTAACGAGACTTTCTGAAATTGCAGATACGGATGGATTAGAAACGAAAGAAAAGTTGAAAGAATGGTCGAAGCAATATGGTGTACATATTGTTGGTGGTTCCATAGCAAAGCAAACAGAGCAAGGGGTTACAAATACAATGTATGTTGTAAACAATGAAGGAAATCTAGTCAATGAATATAGTAAAGTACATTTATTTCAGCTGATGGATGAACATAAATATTTAGTTGCTGGTAATGAGACAGGTGAATTTAAGTTAGATGATGTAGAGTGTGCTGGTACAATTTGTTATGATATTCGTTTTCCAGAGTGGATGCGCGTTCATACTGCTAAAGGTGCAAAAGTTTTATTTGTTGTAGCAGAATGGCCATTAGTACGTTTAGCACATTGGCGTTTGCTTTTACAGGCGAGAGCAGTTGAAAATCAGTGTTATGTTGTTGCGTGCAATAGAGCAGGAAAGGATCCGAATAATGAGTTTGCAGGTCATTCTCTAATTGTGGATCCTTGGGGTGAAGTTGTGGTAGAGGCAAATGAAGAGGAATCAATTTTATTTGGAGAACTTAAATTCGAGAAAATTAAAGAGGTACGTAAAGGAATTCCAGTTTTTGCAGATCGTCGTCCAGAATTATACAAATAAAATGTTGACAAGTGATTTTTATTCTTGGTATAGTCTTCATCATAAAGTTAAAAATTCTAAAAATTATAAAACTCTTATCAAGAGCAGGTGGAGGGATTTGGCCCGATGAAGCCCAGCAACCGACCGTAATACCATTGTGAAATGGGGCGTTTATGACGCCAAAAGGCACGGTGCTAATTCCAGCAGAAAGTAAACTTTCTGGCAGATAAGAGGGGAGAAGATAAACTTCTCTGCCGATTAAGTAACAACGGGCATTTTGGTGGCGGTGGCAACAATTTGGCAAAGATTACGAAAAATCTTTTTCCATAAATGCAACCGCCTCAGCTTGTTTAGATGGATACAAATGGCTATAGGTATTTAAAGTTGTTGCCACATTTGAATGACCTAACCTTTGAGCTACTACAAGGGTGCTTACTCCTTTGTTAATCAGATATGATGCATGAGAATGCCTGAATTCATGGAGTAGAATTTTTTTGACTTTTGCTTTCTCTATATACTGTGAATATTTTTTATCGAGTGTTGTCGTTGCTATACTATTATAAAACTCTCCAAACACAACATAATCATTTTTTATTGGTGTGTTTACAGTAGCATGATTTTTAAGATCTTTCAACAAATGAATGACATGTGTTGGCAACATAATAATTCGATTTGATGTTTTCGTTTTAGGCTTTGTAATTTGTCTGTTATAATCTGTTTTGTTTATATCAATTGTTTTTTTCTCGAAATTAACATCTTCCCAGGTTAAAGCCAAAAGTTCTCCTTTTCTGGCTCCGCTGTAGTATAGCGTTGAAAAAAAAGATGTATGTAGTAGATTGTCTACAGTTGAAATGAATTGTTTAAATTCTTCAAATTCCCAAAAATTCATTCTCTTATTTGATTCGAGTTCAAAGTTTCCTGCAATTCTAGCTGGATTTTGGGTTAGACCATAGAATTTGATAGAAAAATTAAATATAGCAGAAAGTATGGTATGGATTCTTTTTAAAGTAGCTGCTGAATATGTATGAATAATTTTATTCTGATAAATCATCACGTGTTTAGCTGTAATTGTATTCGCATTCATTTTTCCAAACTCTGGTACTAAGTAATTGTATATCACATTTTGAATTGGAACAATTGAACGTTGCTCTTTCCCCTGGCAATACCACTCAAAATATTTATCTGCAACTTGAACAAACGTTAAATTTGAAGTCAGGTCTTTCTCTGCTAACATCTTCGCTTCGGCTTCACGTGCCTCTTCTCGAGTCTTAAATCCACGACGCTTTACTTGCTTGATTGCCCGATCAAACTGACGAACTCTTGCTACGAAGAAATATGTTCCGCGCTGTTCATCCTTATGGATCGACATAGGAAACCCTCCTTGTATATATAAAGATTGATAATTC
>NZ_JBFPJH010000107.1:0-10890 GCF_040838255.1 Bacillus sp. C30
TAATAAATATGTATAAATTGATAGAAATGAGAAGTAACAATACGAATTAATAGATATAGAGAACGTTAGAGAGGAGGGTGCATATGGAAATTACAGCAGAGAACGTTGCAATGCAACTACGGAAAAGGAACGAAAAAGCATTATATTTTATTATCGACCGGTACGGCGGACTTATAAAAAGTATTATTCAGAAGCATTTAGCCTCTTTTCAAGATGTACAAGAGGAATGCATGGATGATGTGTTATTGGCAATTTGGAATCATATTGAAAAGTATGATGAGGAGAAAAATACTTTAAAAAATTGGATTGCAGCTATTACAAAATATAAATCTATCGATTATGCGAGGAAATATGCGAAGACAGTAGATGAAAAAGGATTAGATCAAATAGGTGAAATAGCGGTACATACCGATACTACTAAAAATGAAATTAGTAATGATATGGAACATATATTAGATCATTTAAAGAAGAACGATAAAGAAATCTTTATGAAGCATTACGTTGAAGAAGACAGTGTAGAAGAGATTGCAGAGAAAATGGGGATGAAAACTTCTTTTATATACAATCGTCTGTCGAGAGGCCGGAAGAAGCTAAGGGCATTATTTTTACATAATCGAATGAAGTAAATAAGAAAAGGGGTGAAGGAAATGAAAGATCCGTATGAAATGTTAAATGATCTAAAAATTGATGAAAATGAATATAAAGAAGTTAACTTAACTCATATAGAGAAAAAGAAAATACAAAAGCGAATTAGCAAAAAGATAAGAAAGAACAAAGGTCATACGAAACGTAATATAGCTATTGTAACATCGGCTGCGGCATTATTTATTATGATGATGACTGTAGATATGAGAAGGATGATTGCGGATATACCGTTAATCGGAAGTAAAATGGAAGACTACGTAAACAGTAGAGGGGAACCTTTAAAAGAATATAAAACGACAATAGGACAAACAGTTTATGATAACGGTGTAGAAGTAAGGTTAGATGAAGTGATGATAGATGAAGGGCAGATTATTGTTAATAGTACGTTTAAGTCTAACAGTGTTAATCTGGGAGATATTTTTTTACCGTACCCAGATGTTTATATAAATGGAAAAGAGTTAAATGGTAGTGGTGGTGGAGGTAAACAAAGAGTAAATGATTATACATACACATTTTTTACTACTACAAATTTGAAAGATTCACAAATGAAGCCAATGGAATTGGATGGGGAACTAGATATACAAATTATATATAGAAGACTTATGCCGTTAAAAGATAAAACCTCAATAAAAGGAGAATGGGGCTTTTCCTTTAAGGCATCTGGAGACAAATTAAAAGCTGAAACGAAAACAATCCCAATCCATAAACATTTTAAATTGGAAAATGGTCAAAAAATAGAAGTGGAAGATTTGAAAGTGTCTCCTGTATCTACGAAGTTAAATTATAAAATGATGAACGGAACAAAGTTAGATGTGACATTTACTGCAAAAGATCAAGATGGGAAAGAGTTAAAACCAGTTTCAGGTCATACATTAGCGGAAAATAGTTATTGGCGTTTTGAAAAGCTAGAGGACAGTGTAACGAAAATTGTACTGACACCTGTCCTAACTTCTGGTGAAGAGGGAGAAAAGAAAACGAATTATCGAAAAGTGTTAACGGAAGAAGAGTTTGAAGTTGTGATAAAAGAGTAGAAAGAGGTATCGCGATGACACCTCTTTCTAACTCAAGAATGCTAACATATTATTCATAATATGAAATAACATAGCTGGAATAATGGATTTTGTTTTTTTACATAAAATAGCCATTAATAATCCCATGAAGAAAGTAATTACCATTACGCCAAGTGAGTATGTATGAGCGATACCGAAGAAGAAGCTTGTTACGATAGCTGCAATCCAAAATGGAAAGCGTTCTGAGAAGAAGCGGAGTATAAAACCACGGAAAATCAGCTCTTCAAAAATTGGTGTAAGTATTGCGAAGCCGAGAAGTAATAATATTTGATACTGCTTAAAAACGTCTAAGTTAAGTGCGGAAGATTGCTGCTTTGTTGCGTCTTGGAACATATAATTTAACAAGATGTAATTGAGTAAAATATTTATAGCGAAGAAAAGAAGTAAGTATACGTATGTACGCCATTCTTTAAGTGCTTTAAAGTTAAAAGATTTTAGCAGTAATTTTTTTGCGGGTTCAAATTTGAAAATGAAGAATAACAACACGGCTAGTTGTAATACGATACTTGCAGTATTTGCAATAGATTCATACAGGGCAATTTGTTTTTTATCTGTAAGACCGGCTGTATAAATTGTTAAGGGCATTGCGAGGAACACAGTAATAAGTCCGGTTCCGAAAAAAGCGAATAAAACGGAGCTAATAAATTGTCCCCATGACATAGAGTATTTCTGCTCATTAGAAAGTTGTGTAACGGGTTGCATTTGTGAAATCACCTCTTTATATTTGTATATTTAATTATAAAGCATTTTGTTTTCGGGTGTAATATTTAAATATTACATATAAAGGTGTATTTTTCGTGAAAATAATAAAAGAGGTATCACCCTATAGTGATGCCTCTTTCTCATTGATAACTATGTTCTGCTTTATTGTTCGATTTCGATTGCTCTATTTGTAATTCACGCTCGACCAATCGATCTAACTGCTGAATTGCTTTAAGTGCTTTTTCATAAGAAATCGTTCTATAATGATGCGCTCCGCCCGGTTCTTCATCTGCTTCGTCTGCCCATTTAATAATGTTTTGAAGAGATGTTCTTTCAATTTCTTGCTGTACTAAGAAAGAATCTGTATGAAGAAGAATCGCAATAGAAATTTCTTTTGCTAGTTTCGGATGTTCTCCTAATCTAATAAGCAATTTATGAGATCTTTCTGCCCCTTTAATCGCATGTATATCATTCTTTTTATACAAGTCATAGTCCCATTCGCCGCCTGTGTACCACGTATGATGTCCGATATCATGAAGGAAGCCAGCCTTTGTCGCAGCATCGACTGAGGCGTGATGCTTTTTGGCTAAGTGAAACGCATGGTAAGCGACAGCAATCGCGTGAACCATTCCAGAACGGTTTACATATTTTTGCGTAATGTGATGTTTAAAAATTTGTTCAAGCGTAATACGGTGCATAAAACATTCACTCCTTTTATCTAATGATGTATATGAAGAAAAATCGATCGGTTTAAATGTATTTTGAACATTGTACTCCATCGGGGTAGCGTTAGTAAAGTAGAAATGTTTAGGAGAAGAAAAAAATTTTTCGTAAAAAAAATCACCTTGGCTTATGCGAAGGTGATTTTCAAATTGCTTATTTTTTTAATCCTTGCTCGAGTGTTCCTAACATTTCGTGTTTTTCATTTTCATCAGCATTTTTCCAAATGACTTCGAATAAAACGCCAAGACCTGGAAGCATTTTTTCTTCACCGCTTTGAATTGCATCGACAATCGTTTCTTGTAATTGGTCTTGTGAATTTCCAGATACATTCGCTAATACCGCGCCGCGTAAATTAAAACTCATTATCTTCACCTCTTCTTCAGAATTGAAACTGACGTTAGTTTTTGTTCTTTTTTATGTAAATATGTATGAAAAATAGGCTATAATGATAAGACAAGAAGAGAGGGAAATACATATTATGAAAAACATTGATTCAGTACAAAACCCGCGTGTGAAGCAGTGGAAAAAGCTGCAGACGAAAAAAGAGCGCGATAACAAAGCTTTATTTTTTGTAGAAGGATTCCATTTAGTAGAGGAAGCGTTAAAGGCAGGAGTTGTAACAGAACTTATCGTTTCAGATCAGACAGATCTTCCAAAAGATTGGACAGTTAATGATGTTGAAATGTATATTGTGCCTGAAGCAATTGTAAAAGTACTTCGCGAAACAGAAACAACGCAAGGTGTATTTGCTGTTTGTGAGAAACATGAGAAAGAAGTAGCTCTTACTGATGGGAAATTTCTTTTATTAGACGGCCTTCAAGACCCAGGTAATTTGGGAACGATTATTCGTACAGCGGATGCAGCTGGTATTCATGCCGTTGTGCTTGGAGAAGGGTGCGTTGATGTTTATAATAGTAAAGTACTACGATCTACACAAGGTTCTATTTTCCACTTACCGGTTGTAAAAGGGAACTTAGAAGAATGGGTAGACAAGTTAAAAGAAAATAACGTCCCTGTATATGGAACAGCTCTTGAAAATGGAGTTCCATTTGGTGAAGTAACCCCGGCTGGAAGTTTTGCATTAATTGTAGGGAATGAAGGAAGCGGCGTACGCCAAGAAATTCTTGCGAAAAGTGATCAAAGCTTGTATATTCCGATTTACGGCGGGGCAGAATCATTAAATGTTGCGGTTGCAGCAGGGATTTTAACGTATTATTTACAAAGCCCAGTTGCGAATCGATAAAAAACTTCTTATAATAAGTTGAAGTGCATGTTCATAAAAAAGTGGTGAAATGAGTATCGAACTTTTTTGAACATATAATAAAAGTATATTAATGAAAAACGTTGATAGAGAAGAGTAGCTTACAAAATCGCCATATAGGGAGAGAGTGCCGTAGACTGAAAGCATTCTTATGGTAGATGGAAGTGAATTCACCTCTGGAGTTGGCGCCAGGACCATTTATATGTAAAGGCGTTCCGGTCAGAATTGATCGTTATAACTAATGAGTGGGCAGACTTGTTCTGTCAATTTAGGGTGGTACCGCGAATTTACCTCGTCCCTTTTTGGGAGCGGGGTTTTTTTATTTTTAAAATTAGGAGGGTTCCAAATGGAAGCACGTTTAAAAGAGCTAAAGCAAAAAGCGTTAGAGCTTATTGAAGAAGCGAAAGAGCTAAAGGGCTTAAACGACGTACGCGTAGCGTATTTAGGGAAAAAAGGTCCAATTACAGAAGTATTACGCGGCATGGGAAAATTATCAGCAGAAGAGCGTCCACGTATGGGAGCATTAGTAAATGAAGTACGTGAAGCGATTCAAACGCGTCTAGAAGACAAAATTGGTAACTTAGAAAAAGCAGTAATTGAGGCGAAATTAGCTACTGAAACAATTGATGTTACACTGCCAGGTCGTCCTGTTGAAACAGGTTGTCACCATCCGTTAACAGCAGTTGTTGAACAAATTGAAGATGTATTCATCGGTATGGGTTATGAAGTAGCTGAAGGCACAGAAGTAGAAAAAGACTACTACAACTTCGAAGCATTAAACTTACCGAAAGATCACCCAGCGCGTGATATGCAAGATACATTCTACATTACAGAAGAAACGTTACTACGTACACATACATCTTCTGTGCAAGCACGTACGATGGAAAAGAATAAAGAAAAAGGACCGATTAAAATTATTTGTCCTGGTAAAGTGTATCGCCGCGATGACGATGATGCAACGCATTCACACCAATTCATGCAAATTGAAGGTCTTGTAATTGATAAAAACATTCGCATGAGTGACTTGAAAGGTACACTGCAAGTATTCGTGAAAAAGATGTTCGGTGAAGATCGTGAAATCCGTCTTCGTCCAAGTTTCTTCCCATTCACAGAGCCGTCTGTAGAGATGGATATTTCTTGTATGATGTGTCACGGTAAAGGTTGTGGCACTTGTAAAGGGACTGGCTGGATCGAAATTTTAGGAGCAGGTATGGTTCACCCGAACGTACTTGAAATGGCTGGTTATGATTCAAAAGAATATCAAGGTTTCGCATTCGGTATGGGCGCAGAGCGTATCGCAATGTTGAAATACGGCGTAGATGACATTCGTCATTTCTATACAAATGATGTACGTTTCTTACAACAATTCAAACGAGCGTAAGGGAAGGAGAGGATAAATATGTTCGTATCATATCGTTGGTTACAAGAGTATGTAGATATTAAAGATGTAACAGCACAAGAACTAGCAGACAAAATCACGAAAAGTGGTATTGA
Source organism: Bacillus sp. C30 (assembly GCF_040838255.1). Lineage (NCBI taxonomy): Bacteria > Bacillati > Bacillota > Bacilli > Caryophanales > Bacillaceae > Bacillus > Bacillus sp. C30. Next base: position 5,896 of record NZ_JBFPJH010000107.1, read on the forward strand.
AGTAGAAGGTGTTGAAGTATTAAATAAAGGTGTAAAAGGTGTTGTAGTTGGTCACGTATTAGAATGTGAAAAACACCCAGAAGCTGATAAATTAAGCAAATGCTTAATCGATATCGGTGAAGAAGAGCCGGTTCAAATTATTTGTGGAGCTGCTAACATTGCAAAAGGTTTAAAAGTACCAGTTGCAAAAGTTGGCGCTGTACTTCCTGGTAACTTCAAAATTAAAAAAGCAAAACTACGCGGGGAAGCTTCTCACGGTATGGTTTGTGCTCTTCAAGAGCTTGGTATTGATGGGAAATTCGTTGCTAAAGAATATGCAGACGGTATCTTCATCTTCCCAAGTGATGCTGAAGTTGGTGCAGATGCACTTGAAATTTTAAATTTACATGATGAAGTACTTGAGCTTGGTTTAACACCAAACCGTGCAGATTGCTTAAACATGTTAGGTGTTGCATATGAAGTAGCTGCTATTTACGGCCGTGAATTAAAACTTCCAGCTATCGACTTACAAGAAACAGAAGAAAAAACTTCTGATTACATTTCTGTAAGTGTAGAAGCGAAAGAAGAAAACCCGTTATATATTGCAAAAATGGTGAAGAACGTAAAGATTGGTCCATCACCAATGTGGATGCAAACTCGTCTTATGGCAGCTGGCATTCGTCCAATTAGTAATGTAGTTGATATTACAAACTACATTTTAATGGAATACGGTCAACCGTTACATGCATTCGATTACGATAAATTAGGTTCAAAAGAAATCGTTGTTCGTCTTGCAAAAGAAGGCGAAAAGATTCAAACATTAGACGCTCAAGAACGTACGTTACAAAGCCACCACCTTGTTATTACAAACGGTGAAAAAGCGTTAGCTGTTGCTGGTGTAATGGGCGGAGCGGATTCTGAAGTTGATAGCGAGACAGTAAACGTTCTAATTGAGTCTGCATACTTTGCAGGTCAAACAGTGCGCCGTACATCAAAAGACTTAGGTCTTCGTAGCGAATCAAGTGCACGTTTTGAAAAAGGAATCGACCCAACACGTACATTTGAAGCAATTCAACATGCAGCTGCTTTAATGGCAAAATACGCTGGTGGAGAAGCACTTGAAGGTGTAGTAGAAGCTGATAACTTACAAGTACAAGAACGTACAGTATCTGTTACAGCTGAAAAAGTAAACCGTGTATTAGGTACAGATATTTCTGCGAGTGAAATGGGTACAATGTTCACAAACTTAAAATTCCCATTCACAGAAGTAGAAGGAACATTCCATGTAAATGTACCAGCACGTCGTCCTGACATTACAATTTCAGAAGACTTAGTAGAAGAAGTAGGTCGTCTGTATGGTTATGATCACATTCCAGTTACATTACCATCTGGAACAATGACACGTGGTAAATTAACATCAGCACAAACGAAACGTCGTAAAGTACGCCGCTTCCTAGAAGGTGCTGGTTTATATGAAGCAATCACATATTCATTAACAAGCGCGGACAAAGCGAAACAATATATGGTTGAGCCGAACGAAAAAGCTCCTGTAAATCTTGCGCTTCCAATGAGCGAAGAGCGTAGCCAACTTCGTTTAAGCTTAGTGCCACAATTGTTAGAAGCAGTTTCATACAATGTTGCACGTAAAAACGACAGCGTTGCATTATATGAAGTAGGTTCTATCTTCTTACCAACAGAAGCAGGAGAACTTCCGAAAGAAGAACAACATCTTGCAGGTGTTATGACAGGTCTTGCTCTTCACCATGCATGGCAAGGTGAGAAGAAAGTTGTAGACTTCTTCGTTGTTAAAGGTGTATTAGAAGGATTATTCGACGTACTTGGCGTGGCAAATCAAATCACTTATGCACCAGCAAAACGTGAAGGTATGCACTCAGGCCGTACAGCTGACATCGTATTAGATGGTGAAGCAATCGGATTCATCGGCCAATTGCACCCGGAAACAGAAAAACAATTAGATGTGAAAAATACATTCGTATTCGAATTATCTCTTGCAAAAGTATTCGGTGCAGACGCTGAGGAAACTTACTACTTAGCAATTCCACGTTTCCCATCTATGACACGTGATATGGCTGTTGTAGTAACAACAGAAACAAAAGCTGGTGAAATGAAGCAAGTCATTGCTGAAGCTGGCGGAGAACTTCTGAAAGACGTAGCACTATTCGACTTATACGAAGGTGAAAAAATGGAAGAAGGCAAGAAATCACTTGCATTCTCTATGAACTACTTCGATGCAGAACGTACATTAACAGACGAAGAAGTAACAGAAGCACATAACCGTGTATTAACAGCGGTAGAAGAGAAATTTGGTGCGGAGTTACGTAAGTAATAAAAAAGTTGCCGGAATATTTTCCGGCAACTTTTTTATAGAACAACTATCGAAGGATGTCGGTAGGTCGATATATTGCGAAAATCGCTGATATATTTTCTGGCATCTTGCATCTTTCTCTCGAATGTAGTACATTAATTTTAGTTTAACAAAACGAAAGACGATGATAAGGAAAAGTAGTATATACTATAATCCAAAGCGAGTCAGGGACGGTGAGAGCCTGATGAGGCGGTATATGTGAAGAACACCTTGGAGTTGCTAACCGAAATTGAAGCTTGTATTCAAGAGTAGACTTAGACGGGAATCCGGCCTGTTACAAACCGGGAAGTATGTATTACATACGAGTTAAAGTTGGTCTTTATGACAAATTGGGTGGTACCGCGAAGTTTAACCTTTCGTCCCTTTATGGATGAAAGGTTTTTTTGTATTTAAATATATGAGTAAAGGAGAATTTTACTATGGAAAACACATTAGTAAAAAGTCTGTATAGAGATACAGATAAATACGCAGATCAAACAGTACAAGTATCAGGTTGGATTCGTAACTTACGTGATTCAAAAGCATTTGGTTTCATCGAATTAAACGACGGTAGCTTCTTCAAAGGTGTTCAAATCGTTTTCGATACAGAATTAGAGAACTTCAAAGAAATTGCAAAGCTTCCACTTAGCTCTTCAGTTAAAGTAGAAGGTAAAGTAATTGCAACGCCTGGAGCGAAGCAACCATTTGAAATTAAAGCAGAAAAAATTGATATCGAGGGCTTATCAGATTCTGATTACCCACTTCAAAAGAAGCGTCATACGTTTGAATATTTACGTACAATCGCTCACTTACGTCCAAGAACAAATGCATTCTCTGCAACGTTCCGTGTGCGTTCTATCGCAGCATTTGCAATTCACCAATTCTTCCAAGAGCGTGGATTTGTACATGTTCACACACCAATTATTACTGGTAGTGATACAGAAGGTGCAGGCGAAATGTTCCGCGTAACAACGCAAGATTTAAACAACGTACCAAAAGGTGAAGACGGACAAGTTGACGAATCAAAAGACTTCTTCGGCAAAGAAACAAACTTAACAGTAAGTGGACAGCTGAATGCTGAAGCTTATGCATTAGCGTTCCGTGATGTGTACACATTCGGACCTACATTCCGTGCAGAAAACTCAAACACAACTCGCCACGCAGCGGAGTTCTGGATGGTTGAGCCTGAGATTGCATTCGCTGAGTTAGGCGATGTAATGGATCTTACAGAAGATATGCTGAAATATGCAATGAAATACGTACTAGAGCATGCACCAGAAGAAATGGACTTCTTCAACAGCTTCGTTGATAAAACAGTTCTAGAGCGCATGAACAACGTAATCAACTCTGACTTCGGTCGCATCACTTATACAGAAGCAATTAAAGTACTTCAAGAATCAGGTGCTGAATTCAAATACCCAGTAGAATGGGGTATTGACTTACAAACAGAGCACGAAAGATACTTATCAGAAGAAATCTTCAAACGCCCTGTATTCGTAACTGACTATCCGAAAGACATTAAAGCATTCTACATGCGTATGAACGAAGATGGAAAAACAGTAGCAGCTACTGATCTTCTAGTTCCTGGCATCGGCGAATTAATCGGCGGAAGTCAACGTGAAGAAAGAATGGACGTTTTAGTAGACAGAATTAAAGAATTAGGTATGAACGAAGAGGACTACTGGTGGTACTTAGAACTTAGAAAATACGGCGGTACAAAACACGCTGGATTCGGTCTAGGTTTCGAGCGCTTCCTAATGTACATCACTGGCATGGCTAACATCCGTGACGTAATTCCATTCCCAAGAACTCCAGGTTCTTCTGAGTTCTAAAATATGAAAAAAGCGAGAGGGTTTCCTCTCGCTTTTTATTTTGAATAGTTTATTACCTCGTAGCAAAAAGTAACGCGAAGGGGTGAATATAAATGAGTAAAAAAGTGAAAAAAGATCATTCAAGATCAAGCCTAGGTTCTCCAGAAGTAGAAGGACAAGGAACGACGACACATGAAACAGGTTCTCATAAAGTATCTTCATCAAATAAGAAGCAGAAACGAAGCTAACATAAAAAAGGAGAGTCTTGGCGGCTCTCCTTTTTTTATGTATTACATCTTATTATCATTAATCTCTTTTGTAATTTTATCTACATCTTTGTCTAATCGATCTAAATAGAAAAACCACAGTAAGCTCATGAGAACGTAATAGATGGCCATAACACAAAGATTATCAGATATATTTTCGAATGTGGATTTGGAAGTGAAAAAAGCTCCCCAAATGATAGAGATTGTAAGGTAAGAAAGAGGGAACACGAGGTGTACTAAAATATATAATATCTTTTTAACTTTAACAGAGTTCATATGAATTACCTCCTTATTTAAACAATCCTCTTTTTCTAATCATAAATTCAAGTTCCTCACAGAAGTGTTGCAGCTTTACTGGATTATGTATTAACAAGCGGGCATCGTGTTTCCCGATAAATCTTCGAATCCGAAAGTTTAATAAGAAAGATCGGCCATAGCGCTCTATTAAATCGTTGAACACTGGTTGTTCACTTAGTAGCTGAATGTTTTCTCTAATTTCGAACTGTCTTTCGTGTGGATCACCTAGTAAAATATTTAGAATCATTTGTAGAAGTAGTAATAGGAACTCATATGT
>NZ_JBFPJH010000108.1:0-10852 GCF_040838255.1 Bacillus sp. C30
ATCGAAATATATGTACGCATAGCTTGTACATATTCGTATCAAGGTGCATTTTTTCAATGGGGAAAAGAAGCTTATGTTATAATATAAGAACAAAACTATAGATAAAGAGTATAAGGAGGACTTATGGAAAAAAAGCAACATCGAAAAGAAAGTGTTATTCATCTTGTATATCGTTTAGTTATGATTGTCTTTGGGGCAGCGTGTGCGGCGGTAGCGATTGAACTGTTTTTAATGCCAAATAAAATTATTGATGGTGGAATTATTGGTATTTCTCTTATATTAGATTATCTTACTCCTAATATTTGGTGGTTAAGCTTTTCTACTTTAGTTGTTATCCTCAACATTCCTTTTATGTACTCCGGGTATAAGCAAATTGGAAAAACATTCATGTTATCTTCAGCATTTGGAATTGTAGCTTTAGCATTTATTGAATCAACGTTGCATGCTATCCCGCCATTTACAACAGAGCCGATTTTAGCAACAGTTTTTGGCGGTCTTATTTTAGGGATTGGTGTAGGACTTGTTATTCGTCATGGTGGATCGTTAGATGGGACCGAGATTATGGGAATTCTATTAACGAAGAAATTACCGTTTTCTGTTGGTGAATTCGTAATGTTTGTGAACTTATTCATTTTTGCATGGGCAGCATTTGTTTTTGGTGTTGAACAAGCGATGTATTCTGTTATGACGTACTATATCGCATTCAAAACAATTGATACGGTAATTCAAGGATTAGACGAAACGAAAGCAGTTTTAATAGTATCGGATCAATATGAGGAAGTATCAAATGCGATTTTACACCGCCTTGGTCGTGGAACAACAAAACTTGTTGCTAAAGGTGGCTATACAGATAAAGAAAAAGAAGTTATTTATGCAGTTGTAACACGTCTGGAAGTGACGAAGTTAAAATCAATTGTGCATGAAATTGATGAAAACGCATTTGTTACGATTATGAATACACAAGAGACAAATGGTGGTAAGTTTAAATCAGCAATTCACTAAAAAGTTAATTGTAATATCTTTTGAAAGCAGAGAATTCTTCTCTGCTTTTTGTTATAATAATAAGGTTTCTTGAAATAAAGAATATATTTTAGGCAGATTGGTTTACAACTATAATAAGCTGTACTATAATTCAAATAGAGATAAATCGGAATCATTCTGAATTAAAATAGGTGAGATGCTATGAATAATATATTGGAAATAGAAGGATTAACGTTTCGGTATGAAGATCGCAACGTGTTAGAAGATATTAATTTGCAAGTTCCGAAGGGAGCTTTTTTAGGTTTAGTTGGACCGAATGGTTCAGGGAAATCGACTTTACTTAAATGCTTATTGGGTGTTTTAAAACCAAAGCAAGGAAGTATTAGATTGTTTGGCATTGATAGTAAGAAATTTAAAGAGTGGAATAAAGTTGGTTATGTATCCCAAAAGGCAAGTAGCTTTAACTCAGGTTTCCCGGCAACTGTTTTCGAGGTTGTTTCAATGGGGCTCGTTTCGAAAAAAGGGCTTTTTCGCTTTTTTACGAAAGACGATAATGCGAAAGTAGAAAAAGCGATTGCTGATGTAGGTATGAGCGAGTTTCGAGGTCGCAACATTGGAGAACTTTCTGGTGGACAACAACAGCGTGTATTTATTGCTCGTGCACTTGTAAGTGATCCGGAATTGCTTATTTTGGACGAGCCTACTGTTGGGATTGATGTGAAAAATGTGGCAAGTTTTTATGAGATACTAGAGGATTTAAACAAAAGATTGGGAATTACGTTAATTCTTGTTACGCACGATATGGGTGCTGTAACAGAGAAGGTGACGCATGTTGCATGTTTGAATCAGCATTTACATTTCCATGGGAATGTAGAGAAATTCCGAGAGTTAGAAGATGCAGAAATGTCGATTTTATATGGACATCATGTTCATCGCTTAGAACATGAACATGGGCATCACGGGAGGATATAATGATACAGGATTTTTTACAATATGATTTTTTACGTAATTCCTTATACGCTGGTATTTTAATAGGGCTTGTCGCACCACTTATCGGCGTGTTCGTTGTAATTCGCCGCATGTCGCTTATTGCGGATGCATTAAGTCATGTGACGTTATCAGGAATTGCAGCAAGTTTATTACTTGAAAAGACAATCTTTACCGGTGGGTTTTTAAACCCTTTATATATGGGGATGTTTTTTTCAATCGGTGGAGCATTGCTAATTGAAAAATTACGTACTGTATATAAACATTATCAAGAGTTAGCAATCCCGATTATACTTTCAGCAGGGATGGGGATTGGAGTTATCTTCATCTCACTTGCTAATGGATTCAATACGGATTTATTTAGTTATTTATTTGGTAGTGTAAGTGCTGTAACAAGTGCGGATTTAATTATTATTGGTATAGTAGCAATTGTTGTTATTGCGACGATTGTTTTATTATACAAAGAGTTGTTTTTACTATCATTTGATGAGGAATACGCTGTATCAACCGGTTTAAGTGCAAAGTGGATTCACTTTATCTTCATTATATTAGTTGCTCTTGTAATTGCGGTATCAATGCGTGTTGTAGGTGTTCTTCTCGTATCATCTTTAATGACGTTACCAGTTGCAGCAAGTATTCGTATTGCAAAAGGATTTAAACAAACAATTTTCTTTTCCATTTTATTTGGTGAAATTGCAGTAATTGGTGGAATGTTTGCTTCGTATCAACTTGATTTAGCTCCAGGTGGTACAATTGTTATGATAGCGGTTCTTATTTTAATTGGTGCAATTTTATGGAAAAAGAAAAAAACTGCATAAAGTAGGGATAGGTATGAATCTAACAGAAGCTTTACGCCTAATGAAGGAAAAGGGATACAAACATACAGGGAAAAGGGAAGAAATGCTGAGATTATTCGCAGCTCATAATCGTTATTTAACTGCGAAAGATGTTTTAGAGCATATGAAGGGTGATTATCCAGGACTTAGTTTTGATACGATTTATCGTAACTTAACGGTTTTTGCTGAAGTCGGTGTTTTAGAGCAAACGGAATTAAATGGTGAAAAGCATTTCCGTTTTACATGCTCCATTATGGAACATCATCATCATTTCATTTGTTTAGATTGTGGTGGTACAAAAGAGATTAATTCCTGCCCGATGGATTTTATGAATAAAGATTTTAAAGGTTATGAGGTAACGGGGCATAAGTTTGAAATATATGGTCGTTGCCCAAAATGTGCAAAATGAGAGGGCTCGTCAGTTATATAACTGACGAGTTTTTAATTTGAATGTAAAAAAAGGTTGCTCACAAAAATTGTGGCAACCTTCTTTTTATTGTTCTTGTTTTTCTTTTTCTTTTTCTTTTTCTTTTTCTCGTTCGGCAGCCATTTCAGCAGCGATTACATCAATTTCTTTTTTCAGTTCTTCTACCATTGTTTCTTCTGGTACTTTACGAACGACTTGCCCTTTACGGAATAATAAACCTTCTCCGCGTGCACCGGCAATACCGATGTCAGCTTCACGAGCTTCACCAGGACCGTTTACGGCACAGCCGAGTACTGCAACCTTAATTGGAACTTTAAGTGTGGAGATGTATTCTTCGACTTCATTAGCAATGCTAATTAGGTCGATTTCAATACGACCACAAGTTGGACAAGAAATAAGTGTTGCGGCATTAGATGCAAGACCGAATGATTTTAATAGTTCACGTGCAACTTTTACTTCTTCAACTGGATCAGCGCTTAAAGAGATACGAAGTGTATTTCCGATGCCTTTACTTAAAATTGCTCCAAGACCGGCGGCGCTTTTTACAGTCCCAGCAAACAATGTTCCTGATTCTGTAATACCTAAATGTAATGGATAATCAAAAGCGCGAGCAGCTTTTTCGTATGCTTCAATTGCTAAGTTAACATCAGAGGCTTTCATTGATACGATAATATCGTGGAAATCTAAGTCCTCTAAAATTTTAATATGGTGCAGTGCGCTCTCGACCATACCATCAGCAGTTGGATATCCATACTTTTCTAAAATATGACGTTCTAATGAGCCGGCATTTACACCGATACGGATTGGAATGCCACGCTCTTTCGCTGCATTTACAACAGCTTCTACTTTATGGCGACGTCCAATGTTACCTGGATTGATACGTACTTTATCAATGCCGCCTTCGATTGCTTTTAAAGCAAGGCGGTAATCAAAATGAATATCAGCAACAAGTGGAATGTTGATTTGTTTTTTAATATCAGCAATAGCATTTGCTGCGCGTTCGTCTGGAACAGCAACACGAACAACTTGACAGCCAGCTTCTTCTAAACGTTTAATTTCAGCAACTGTAGCCTCAACATCATGCGTTTTTGTTGTCGTCATACTTTGTATAATTAATTCATTGTTACCGCCAATTGTTAAATTACCGACTTTAACTGGACGTGTTTTTGTGCGTTGAGTCATTTCATTCACGAATTGATCGCTCTCCTTATAAAAGAAGTTTCTTATTTTAGTCCCTTACATCAATGATAGTATGTGTGAGAAAGGGCTATAGAAACCAAAGTACTCGGTTTCACTTTTACTATTGTATCAGCGCCTTTATGTAATTGACAAGGATTAAGTGATTGCTTATTGATATAAGGGGAATTTATAAGACTTTCCAACTTGGATTTTTGTAGCAGATGTATTTTTATTTAATTGCTTAAAATCATCAATTACTTTTTCAATAGAAGGAATTTTTTTCTTATTAATTGCTTCTGTAATAGAAAGAACTGTATCGCCAGTTTTTACTTCGATTGCTTTATAAGCTGTATCCGTTTCTTTTTCTTTTTCTGTTTCTTTCTCTTTATTTTGTTTTGTATCTGTATTTTCTTTTTTTATCGTTTGGGCAGCAGATGTTTTTTTGTATGAACTTAACATCGGTAAAGTACCGATTTTTATGTCGTAATAAAATATATAACCGAGGACAAGCACGAATAAGAGTACACCTAATCTCTTCATATCCTTCACTCCTTTGCTAGGAATATATGCTTGTCCAAAAAAAAAATGCCTATTTAGGCATTTTTTTATAGTTCTTGTTTTTCTTTCGGCTTTGGAACTTCTTTAATTGTTAAGTATAGAACGATTAAAACAACTGCAATGTAAATGAATGTTGCACCAGGTACGTTTATTTTGAATAAATCCATAATCATAAAGAAGATTGTTGGAATTGTGTAGCTGTAAGCAGTTAATGTCCAAACTTGTTTATAAGATAATTTGCGTTGACCGCTCATCGCAGAACCGATGAAGGCAAGCAATGTAACTCCTACAAAGGTAATAAATAATTGGAACAAGTACAGTAAGAACCCAATAACGAATAATAAGATTGGATAAATACTGTCAAATAACGAAATGAAATCTTGTAAATCTTTTTTCTCAAGAGATACGCCTAATAAGTCATTATAGGAGTATGTTTGTGTTTGACCATTCCCCATGGAGACTACTTTATCTTTTAAAACAAATAAACCTGTTTTATTTTGATATTTTTCTAAGTCTGTTGAATTTGGATCAAATACGAAAAGGGCATTTCCATCTTCTTTTTCGATAGGTTGATCAATATCAGCTGTTAGCTCGCCATTTTCAATTTTAAAATCAGGTAAATCTTTTTCGATTACTTTATTTACCATGTTAACACCATCTTGAATAACGCTACCGTACAAGAAAGTTCTTGGAATAGTAGTGATTAGGCAAAGAAGCATAATATACAAAATGGTTTTACCGATTTTTTGAAAACGGAAAAGCGCCATATCTTTAGGCGAATATACGCTTTTTGCTATCTGTGTAAAAATGGACATAGATTCACTTCCTTTATGTATGTATAAAATCATTGTAACGTACGAATCTAGAGAAGCTCAAGATATATTATATTTACATATAGTAGAGAAGACTAAATTCCTTCTTATTAATTTACTTCTTTTAGTAGAGAAAAATACAATTGACACTTTTCTTTCGTATATGGTAAATTTATCTTACATTTTTCAAACGATATATCCGATTGGAATTTAGTTGTTTTTAATGGCACATACATAATCGTGGACCCTTAGCTCAGTTGGTTAGAGCAGACGGCTCATAACCGTCCGGTCGTAGGTTCGAGTCCTACAGGGTCCATATCCATTTCATATGTTTATTATGTCAGCAGGAAGCTTCCTTGTAGAAGGAAGCTTTTTTTCGGAATATATGAGCATTTTAATTGAAAAGAAGTGGGAATTTTGCTACTTTAATGATAGCAAGACAAAGCGTTTTATTTGTTTGCACCCTATGGCAATTAGGGTAGAATGAAGTTGTAGGTCACACTATGTAGTGACAATACATAAACCGGGAGGAATATAACAATGGCAAAACACGAATTACCAAATTTACCTTATGCGTATGATGCTTTAGAACCTCACTTTGATAAAGAAACAATGAACATCCATCATACAAAACATCACAACACGTATATTACAAACTTAAACGCTGCTTTAGAAGGTCATGCAGAATTAGCTGACAAAAGTGTTGAAGAATTAGTTGCAAACTTAAACGAAGTACCTGAAGCAATCCGTACAGCAGTACGTAACAATGGTGGCGGACATGCTAACCATACATTCTTCTGGACAATCCTATCTCCAAACGGCGGGGGACAACCAGTAGGCGAACTTGCAACTGCGATTGAAGCGAAATTCGGTAGCTTCGATGCATTCAAAGCAGAATTCGCAAAAGCTGGCGCAACTCGCTTCGGTTCTGGTTGGGCTTGGTTAGTAGTAAACAATGGTGAGTTAGAAGTAACAAGCACTCCAAACCAAGATTCTCCTCTAACTGAAGGTAAAACTCCAGTTATCGGTTTAGATGTTTGGGAGCATGCTTACTACTTAAATTACCAAAACCGTCGTCCTGACTACATCGGTGCATTCTGGAACGTTGTAGATTGGAACGTTGCTGAAAAACTTTACCAAGAAGCAAAATAATTAAAGTTAATACAGCTAGAAAAAAGCTAGGGGGTTTTCTCCTAGCTTTTTTCTATGTTCTCCTTTTACATAATTGAGCTTGTCTTTGGAAGACTAGAACATGAAGTAAAGGAGAGTTGTGTATGAAGTGGAAACATGTAATCGGTGATGTTGAAGTGAATCGGGATTTAGTATTATTGCTCGTTATAGGAGGTTTATACACGCTCGCAATTTCTTTATCGAATACGTTTGTAAACATTTATTTATGGAAGCAAACACAAAATTATGTGAATCTGGGCTTGTATAATTTGGCCAGCGTTGTATTGCAGCCTCTAACATTTCTTGTGGGCGGGAAATTAGCGAAACGTATTGATCGCTCGATTTTATTGAGAATCGGTGTAGGCACGTTAGCTGTTTTTTTTATCGTCGTTTTAGTAGCGGGAAAAAGTGCATCTCACTATATTTTATTAATGGGAGCCCTTTTAGGAGTTGGTTATGGTTTTTATTGGCTCGCTTTTAACTTGTTGACATTTGAGATTACAGAACCAGAAACAAGAGATTTTTTTAACGGTTTTCTAGGACTTCTTACATCGTTCTCTGGAATGATTGGACCGATAGCAGCAGGATATACAATTTCACGTATGGAAAAATGGAGTGGTTATACTGTCGTTTTCTTCCTCTCGTTAATGCTATTTGCGGTTGCAGTCGTTCTAAGCTTTTTTTTATCGAAGAGGGAATGTGAAGGACGCTATGAAATTGTGCAAGTATTGAAAGAGCGGCAAGTTGATGAAAACTGGGGAAGAATTACGCGCGCTCATTTCTTCCAAGGTTTGAGAGAGGGAACGTTTATTTTCGTCATTTCGGTATATGTCTATTTAGCATCTGGTAGCGAGTTAGCACTAGGGAAATATAGTTTAGTGAATTCTGCAGTATCATTTGTATGCTATTATTTAGTTGCTCGTATGTTAAAGAAAGAATGGCGAAAAAAAGCAATTTTACTTGGTGGCATTATTTTATATGCGGTCGTATTTTTAGTTATTTTTAATGTTACATATACGAAATTACTTATTTATGCAGCATGTATTGCGGTTGCATATCCGATTTTACTCGTTCCGTACGGCTCAATGACATACGATGTAATTGGTAGAGCAAAACAGGCGAGAGAATGGCGTGTAGAATATATAGTGGTCAGGGAATTATGGTTAAATGCCGGAAGAATTTGTTCCATTTTAAGTTTTTTATGTGCTGTCATATTTTTTCCGCCTGAAAAAAGTTTACCTTTCTTACTATGTATTTTAGGAGCTGGACATTTTCTTATTTATTTTGCAGTTAAAAATGTCAAATATGATGAGGGGAATGTGAACAAAACCAGTGTTGTAGCGCAAGGAAGCACACAGAATCAAACTGAACCAGAAGGTTAACTTATCGCGTGTTTTATGCTAGAATAGAAAAAGATGTAAGACAGCAGTGAGGGCACCTGTATGAAGGTGTCCCTTTCACATTACATAGCTGTTGGTAGAGGGGGTTTGTATGAGCAAGAAGCAGAAACAACAAAAGAAAAAGACCCACGTTCCTTTTCGGTTAAACGTGTTGTTTTTTTGCGTGTTTTTAATGTTCTCCGCGGTTATTGTAAGGCTTGGATACGTACAAATTGTTCGTGGTGAGGAATATAAAAATGAAGTTGAGAAAAAAGAAAACTCAACGATAAGTAATCCTGTACCACGCGGGAAAATATTTGATCGTAATGGAGAAGCGGTCGTAGATAATGAGCCTATTCGTACAATTACATTTACAAAAATGAAGGGATCAACTGCAGCAGATCGCTTAGAGACGGCGAAAAAGTTAGCAGATTTAATTGAAGTCCCAACAGATAAGTTAACAGATCGCGATAAGAAAGATTATTGGCTTGCTTTACATAAAGAAGAAGCAGAAGCAAAAATCACAAAAAAAGATCGTGAAGAGTTTAAAGCGAATAAAATTGACGATAAAGAACTAGATGAACGTCAACGAAATCGTGTAACAGAAGAAGAGATTAATCAACTGTCAGCAAAAGATTTAGAAATATTGGCGATCAAAAGTAAGATGGAAAGCGGATATGCAATGACGCCACAAATCGTTAAAAAAAATGCAACACCGGAAGAATACGCGATTATTAGTGAAAATTTAGCGGAATTACCAGGTGTAGATACAAATGTTGACTGGGAGCGAAAATATAAGTATGACGATATGTTCCGAAGTGTACTTGGTGGTGTAACTTCTTCTGATGAAGGGTTACCGAGAGAAAGATTAGATCACTATCTTGTTCGTGATTATAATCGTAACGATCGCGTAGGAAAAAGTTACCTTGAGCAACAGTACGAAGATAGTTTACACGGCACAAAAGCTGAAGTTAGAAATGTTACAGATAAAGACGGTAATATTTTAGAAACTATTAATGTGTCACAAGGACAACGAGGTAACGATCTGAATTTAACGATTGATATGAAATTACAAAAGCGCGTAGAAGAAATTCTTACAAAAAACTTAATGAGATTTAAAGGGAGCGAGCCTCTTTTAGACCGTGCATTCGTTGTAATGATGAACCCGAAAAATGGTGAAGTTTTATCTATGGCGGGGAAACAATTAGTAAATAAAGACGGCGAAACGAAAGTAGAGGATTTTGCATTAGGAACGATGACAAGTTCTTATCCGATGGGTTCAACTGTAAAAGGCGCGACAGTACTTACGGGATATCAAACTGGTGCGATTCAGCCTGGAGCTGTACAGTATGATGAACCGATTAAATTAAAAGGGACACCTACGAAGTCATCTTGGAAAACGATGGGGTATATTAATGACCTGACAGCGTTAAAAATGTCTTCTAACGTTTATATGTTTAAAACAGCGATGAATATCGCTGGGGTTCCATATGTACGAGGCGGTACGTTAGATATTCCGAAAAGTGCGTTCGATACTATGCGTTACTATTTTGGTCAGTTTGGACTTGGTGTGAAAACAGGAATTGATTTGCCAAATGAAACTGCTGGTCAAATAGGTAAAGGAAATCAACCAGGTTTCTTATTAGATTTATCAATCGGGCAGTATGATACGTATACACCGCTTCAATTAGCGCAATATATTTCGACGATTGCAAATGGTGGATATCGTATGCAACCCCAAGTTGTAAAGGAAATTCGTCAGCCATCGGCGAAGCCAGAGGAAGTTGGAAAAGTTGTTCAATCCATGGAACCGAAAGTATTAAATCGTGTTGATATGCCTGAATCACAAATTAAACGTGTTCAAGAAGGATTTAGACAAGTGTTTAACGATACAGGTGGTACAGCTACAAAATACTTTGCAGGTGCACCGTATAAAGCCGCTGGGAAAACAGGTACAGCTCAAACTGTATATGGCGGAGATAAAGAGATTGGTAGAAATGCAAAGGGTGAGCGTGTTGAAACATATAACTTAACATTAGTAGGTTATGCGCCACTTGAAGATCCAGAAGTAGCATTTTCTGTTGTTGTGCCATGGGTACATGATGATAAAACAGGGATTAATGGATATATCAGTCGTGAAATAATGGACGCTTACTTTGATTTGAAAAAACAAGCATTAACTGGTGAAGCTCCGCAAGATGAAAAAGCGAAAAAAAATAAAAATCAAGATGATGAATAAAAAGTTGTAAAAAAAGCACACTATCTGAAAAGATAGTGTGCTTTTTTTTATGCCTTACGCATATGGTTTAGTAAATGTGGACAAGCATAAAATATTGAAAAAACATGTAGTTTCAAAAACGATGAACACAACAAGATTAGTGCATACGCTCTAAGTTTGTTGTGTGTGATAGGCGATAGCAGTTTTATCCCGCGTTTGAGGGCGGTAAAACTCCCACCTCAAAATTCAGCTGGAGCAAAGAAGTTAGGTGGGAGCCCTGCTGCCCGTAAACGCCCGATTGGTGA
>NZ_JBFPJH010000109.1:0-10765 GCF_040838255.1 Bacillus sp. C30
ATATAAATGTAAACGTTATCAAAAGAGAGGTGGAGACAATGAGTAAATTTTTCTTCAATCATAATCCAGCAACATTAGAGGATGGAAGACTGGTTAAGTATGCTGAAATTATTTATGGAGAAGGTGGCCGTTCTGTATTAGAAAATTTAATGGTGAAGGCATCTATCAGATTACGTGATCGTTATCCGAATAAATCTGACGAACAGATCTCGAACCTCGTAAATCAAGGCATTCATGATATGTTTCAAAAATACGTGAATGAGTAAGAGCAGCTACTGGCTGCTCTTATTTTTTTGTATAAGGATTGTGCCTCTAGCTGAAAATAAAGATGCATTTTGAAACATGCAAAAAGGAGGCGAAAAAGATGAGTAATGGAATTGGTCGTTCAAAAGAGAATCTTCCAACTGATGCAAACCATGTAAGTGCAAAGGATCGTGCATATCAGAAACGTATGACAGAGAAAAAACAGCAAGAGCGTAATGAAGATAGAGAATAGGCTGGGAACATATCTTAAAAGAAGCTCCTTCAATCTGAAGGAGCTTTCTTTAAGATAGAAAATGATTTGCGGTAACATAAAAGAGACCACCGTTTATAATTTGTATTGTAATGCGTGGTTCGTATTGTTCTTGTAATGCTTGCTTTTCAATTTCATAGCTTTCTGGAAGTTCATCGCTATCTTCGTAAAATCGATTTAAAAGGTCTAAATCGTGATTCCAACGCACTCTCGCTTCTTTTGCCCACGTGTGGTCATCTTCAGCGATTATACTTTTTAAAGCATCCTCTATACGTTGTAAGCCACTTTGTGGCTTAATGATAGGTGAGAGGGTAAAACAAAAGTCAGGTATTTTCGGTGTGAGTTTGATCTCTGCTAAAGTGTCATGAAAGTTTGCAATCATTGTCCCGGACATAAGATGAATACCGATGGAATGAAGTATGTCTTTTTTTCGGTCGCATTGATAAGATACTTTTATATTTACACCAAGCCAAGGATGAAGGGGGGTATGAGTTGCCCCGCTATGTTTCACTTCCTCATATAAACGTATGTATGAACCTAGTTCTTTTGTTGTTTCAAATATTTGATGCAAACGGGGTGAACCGTAATGAATAAGTTCACCGTCGTTTTCTTCGTTTTCTGGATTTGTAATAAGAGTAAGGCGCATCGGGTTCGGAACGCCTCCTGTTTTTTCAAGATAGTGCCAATAGAAAGGGCGGTTCATTAATAATTTATCCATTTCAATTGTTAACTGCACGTCTAATAGGTGAGGGGAACGTTCTAAAATTTCGCAGTTATTCGCCTCAAAAAAATTATATAAGTAATTATGAATTTCATTTTGCTGCATAGTCCTGCACCTCTGCTTCATTGCGCTTCGCAAAATCGATAATAGATGTTAAATTTTCCATCTTGATTCGAATTTCACCTTCGCTTTTTGACTGCGCGAAAATTTCTTGAATATGCGCATCAATATTTTTCATGTTGATTCTCGTTAAAATTTCATCGAGTTCACCGATTACACGTTCAAATAAATTAATTTTTTCATATAGTAGTTTTAAAATGTGCTCTTCAACAGTGTGCTTTGTTGCTAAGTTATAAATATGAACATCATTTTTTTGTCCAAGACGGTGAATACGTCCAATCCTTTGCTCGAGTCGCATTGGATTCCACGGTAAGTCGTAATTAATCATATGGCTACAAAATTGTAAGTTAATTCCTTCACCACCAGCTTCGGTCGCAATTAATACTTGGGCATGATTTTGGAAAAGCTCCTTCATCCAATCTTTCTTCCCGCGCTTAAATCCACCGCGAAATGGAACAGAGGAAATGCCATGTTGTTGTAAGAACCATTGTAGATACATTTGTGAAGCTCTATATTCAGTGAAGATAATGACTTTATCGTCAACTTCTTTTATAAGCTCTAGTGCTTTATTTGCTTTGGAGTTGAACGGAATATGATTAATTTTGTCCATCAGCACATCAATATGTGGGTCCTTTATGTAGTGCTCATTTTCTTTCTGTCTTTTTTCTACATGTTTTTTTAATGAATAGTAAACAGCTTCACGACTACTACATGCTTCCCGTTTTAAAGTTAAGGATGAGAAAGCAGATGTGACGGCATCTTGTCCACGCCAATTTTCAATTTCATTATACAAAGCTTGTTCTTCTTCATTGAATTCAACGAAGATTGTTCGTACATGCCTCTTCGGCCAATCAATGCCAGTGTTATTGCGTCTATTTCGAACCATTACTTTATTGATAAGAGCTTTTAAATCTTCATCGGATTCAGTGGAACGATTTTTGGAAGCGTAATATTCTTCAAAATTAGATTGATTGCCTAAATGACCTGGTTTTAATAAAGAAACGAGGTTGAAGATTTCATCGATTTTATTTTGAACAGGAGTTGCAGTTAGTAATAAACAAAACTTCTTTTTTAATCGCTGTGCAAATTCATAGTTTTTTGTTTTATTATTTTTTAGTTTATGTGCTTCATCGATAATAATAAGGTCATACTCTAGGTTTAAAACGATATCGCGATGCGGTGAACGTTTCGCAGTATCGATTGATGAAACGATGACATCAGCTTGTTCCCAAGAATAACTTTTCTTTTGAGCGACCGCAGGAATAAAAAATTTTGTGTTTAGTTCATACGCCCACTGAGATACGAGAGAAGCTGGAACGAGAATGAGTACCTTTTTTACAAGTCCTCGAACCATATATTCTTTCAAAATAAGTCCAGCTTCAATCGTTTTTCCAAGTCCAACTTCATCTGCTAGAATCGCTTTACCATTCATTTGTTCAATGACATTTTGAGCGACCTCTAATTGATGTGGAAGCGGCGTGAAATGTGATAAATGTTTCGGTGCTTGCAATCCATCAAAAGTAGGGACGAGTAACGATTTCTCTGTTTTATAAGCTAAATGATATAAATCCCAATTTGTCCAAGGACCATCTTCATCAATTCTTTTTAAAAAATTATTTTGCCACGTTCGATCTACGGAAATATCGACATTCATTAAGACTCTCCCACCTTTTATAAACTAAAGTGATTATTAAAAAAATCTTTATTATAAGCCTTGTAATAAGGCGCTATCACAATTACTAAAAGTTAAAGAATAGACAACGATAAAGGTCTAAATCTTAAAAGTTGTATTTAATAGGATTAAGAATAAAAAATTCTAAATTATTTTTTATGCTAGAATATTGATGAAATATAGCGAATGATGTTAGGATAATGGTGTGAAATGTGTGGAATCTTTCGTATTTTATCCAAGAAAGCACTTTTTTATTTACGCTTTCATAAAAAAAAATAGTGAGATTCCGTATATCCTATCTTTTCAGAATGAAAATGTTTAGATATGGGAAGCAACTTTTATTGATTTGTCAGAGCATAAGGGGGAAAGAGCATGATTACATTACAACGTACACCGTTATTTGATGTATACGCGAAGTATGGTGGGAAAACAGTCGACTTCGGTGGTTGGGAATTACCAGTTCAATTTTCAAGCATTAAAGAGGAACATGAAGCTGTACGTACAGGAGCAGGTTTGTTCGATGTATCTCATATGGGAGAAGTAGAGGTAAAAGGTGTAGATAGTTTAGCATTTTTACAACGTGTTGTTACAAATGACGTATCTACCTTAAAGGTAGGGGGCGCACAATATACAGCTATGTGCTATGAAAATGGTGGCACAGTAGATGATTTATTAATCTACAAACGTGGTGAAGAAGACTATTTATTAGTAATCAATGCATCAAATATCGAGAAAGATTACGAATGGTTAGCTAGCCATGTAATTGGCGATGCGAAAGTAGTCAATGTTTCTAGTGAAGTTGCGCAGCTTGCAATTCAAGGACCAAAAGCAGAAGGCATTTTACAAAAAGTTGTGTCAGAAGATTTGAAAGAAATTAAGTTCTTTAAATTTAAAAATAATATTCTTGTAGATGGAATTCCTGCACTTGTATCTCGTACAGGTTACACAGGTGAAGATGGATTCGAAATTTACTGTAAGAGTGAAGATGCAGCAAAACTTTGGGAGAAACTTCTTGAAGTGGGAGCAGAAGAGGGCTTAAAACCATGTGGCTTAGGTGCTCGTGATACACTTCGCTTCGAAGCAACACTTCCGTTATACGGACAAGAGTTATCAAAAGATATTACACCGATTGAAGCGGGAATTGGCTTTGCGGTAAAACCAAATAAAGAAGCAGATTTCTTTGGAAAAGAAACGTTAAAAGAGCAAAAAGAAAACGGTGCATCTCGTAAATTAGTCGGCATCGAAGTAATCGAACGCGGTATTCCTCGTACGCATTACCCTGTATTTATAGGAGAAGAAAAAATCGGGGAAGTAACGAGTGGTACACAATCTCCAACGTTAAAGAAAAGCATTGGTTTAGCACTAATTGATGTAAAATACGCAGCAGTTGATACAGAAGTAGAAATTGAAATTCGTAATAAACGCGTCAAAGCAGTAGTTGTTCCAACACCATTTTATAAACGTTCAAAGTAACGGGGAGAGGGGTAGATTTCATGTTGCATCGTTATCTTCCAATGACAGAAGAAGACAAAAAAGAAATGTTACAAACGATCGGCGTTCAAACGATCGACGAATTATTCTCTGATATTCCAGAGAGTGTTCGTTTTAAAGGGGATTTAAAAATTAAAGAAGCAAAATCAGAGCCAGAGCTGTTAAAAGAGTTATCTCAAATGGCTAGTAAAAATGCTAATTTAAAAGAATATGCTTCTTTCTTAGGAGCAGGTGTATACGATCATTACGCTCCAGTAATTGTTGATCATGTTATTTCTCGTTCAGAGTTTTATACAGCTTACACACCATACCAACCAGAAATTTCACAAGGGGAACTACAAGCAATTTTTGAATTCCAAACAATGATTTGTGAATTAACAGGAATGGATGTAGCAAACTCTTCTATGTATGACGGAGGTACAGCTTTAGCTGAGGCGGCAATGCTAGCAGCTGGTCATACTCGCAAAAAGAAAATTCTTGTTTCAGCGGCAGTTCATCCAGAATCAAGAGCGGTACTTGAAACATATGCAAAAGGTCAAAATCTTGAAGTTGTTGAAATTGATCATAAAAACGGTGTAACAGATTTAGAAGTATTACAAAGTGAAGTAGATGATACAGTTGCTTGTGTAATCGTTCAATATCCAAACTTCTTCGGACAAGTGGAAAAGTTAGCTGATATCGAAAAAATCGTTCATCAACAAAAATCATTATTTATCGTTTCTTCAAATCCATTATCATTAGGCGCATTAACACCGCCAGGAAAATTCGGTGCTGATGTTGTAATCGGTGATGCACAACCATTCGGTATCCCAACGCAGTTTGGTGGACCGCACTGTGGTTACTTTGCAACAACGAAAGCATTTATGCGTAAAATTCCAGGACGTCTTGTCGGACAAACTGTAGATTCAGATGGTAAACGTGGATTTGTATTAACGTTACAAGCACGTGAACAGCATATTCGTCGTGATAAAGCGACGTCTAACATTTGTTCAAACCAAGCGTTAAATGCATTAGCAGCTTCTGTTGCAATGACGGCACTTGGCAAACAAGGTGTAAAAGAAATGGCACGTCAAAACATTTCTAAAGCACAATATGCAAAACGTCAATTTGAAGCGAAAGGTTTCACAGTAACGTTCGCTGGACCATTCTTTAATGAATTTGTTGTAGATTGTAAACGTCCAGTTAAAGAAATAAATGATGTATTAATACAAAAGAATATTATCGGTGGTTACGACCTAGGCCGTGATTATAAAGAGCATGAAGACCATATGCTTGTAGCGGTAACAGAGCTTCGTACAAAAGAGGAAATTGACACACTTGTAAACGAAATGGGGGCTATCCAATGAAGAACCAAGACCAAGCACTTATTTTTGAAGTGACTAAAGAAGGACGCGTAGGATATAGCTTACCCAAATTAGATGTAGAAGAAGTAAAATTAGAAGATGTGTTTGAGAGTGATTATATTCGAGTAGAAGATGCAGAGCTTCCAGAAGTATCTGAACTTGATATTATGCGCCATTACACAGCGCTTTCAAACCGTAACCACGGTGTGGATTCTGGATTCTATCCACTTGGGTCTTGTACGATGAAATATAATCCGAAAATTAATGAAAACGTAGCTCGTTTCGCAGGCTTTGCAAATATTCATCCACTTCAAGATGAAAAAACAGTGCAAGGTGCAATGGAATTAATGTATGACTTACAAGAACATTTAATTGAAATTACAGGTATGGATACTGTTACGTTACAACCAGCAGCTGGTGCACACGGAGAATGGACAGGATTAATGTTGATTCGTGCATATCATGAAGCGAACGGTGACTTTAACCGTACGAAAGTAATTGTTCCTGACTCTGCTCACGGAACAAACCCGGCGTCTGCAACAGTAGCTGGTTTTGAAACAATTACGGTGAAATCAAATGAACATGGTCTTGTTGACTTAGATGATTTAAAACGTGTTGTAAACGAAGAAACAGCAGCACTTATGTTAACAAATCCAAATACATTAGGCCTATTCGAAGAAAATATTTTAGAAATGGCAGAAATCGTCCATAACGCAGGCGGTAAATTATACTATGATGGTGCAAACTTAAATGCGGTATTAAGCCAAGCACGCCCAGGAGATATGGGATTTGACGTTGTGCATTTAAATCTTCATAAAACATTTACAGGTCCGCATGGCGGCGGTGGCCCAGGTTCTGGTCCAGTAGGTGTGAAAGCTGATTTAATTCCGTACTTACCAAAACCGATTTTAGAGAAAACAGAAAATGGCTATCACTTCAACTATGATCGTCCAGAAGCAATTGGGCGTGTGAAACCATTCTATGGTAACTTCGGAATTAACGTTCGTGCATACACATATATTCGTTCTATGGGCCCAGATGGCTTGCGTGCAGTAACTGAGTATGCTGTATTAAATGCGAACTATATGATGAGAAGATTAGCACCATTCTATGATCTTCCGTTCGATAGACATTGCAAGCATGAATTTGTATTATCAGGTCGTCGTCAAAAGAAACTTGGTGTACGTACATTAGATATTGCAAAACGTCTGCTTGATTTCGGTTACCATCCACCAACAATTTACTTCCCATTAAATGTGGAAGAATGTATTATGATTGAGCCAACAGAAACAGAATCAAAAGAAACATTAGATGGTTTCATTGATAAGATGATTCAAATTGCTAAAGAGGTAGAAGAAAATCCAGAAGTTGTACAAGAAGCACCACATACAACAGTAATAAAACGTTTAGATGAAACATTGGCTGCTCGTAAACCAGTTTTACGTTATGAAAAGCTAGCACCTGTACAAGTGTGATTGGAAAAAAAAGAACTCGCTACATGCGGGTTCTTTTTTTGCAAAATTGGTGTGGCTAGAATGAAAAAATGTTGAAAATTTATATTTTTTGTTTCATATTGCTGTAAAGATGCGGTTTTATAGGCGATTTTGTTGAAAAAGTCGGTTTGATAAAAGTATTTATTTTTGTTAGAATTTTATTGAAATTAAGAAGATGTGATGAGGTAGAAATTACTCATTTTTATGTATATGTGAAAAAACGAGCAAGACGGGGGTGGAAGCATGGGATATCGATGTTATAGAATGGTATACCATTTAGAAAATGGAGAAACAATTAAAGATGTAAAAGAATTTTGTTACCGAGACCAAGGGAAAGTGTTAGAAAGAGTAGCGCACCGTGTAATGGATAATAGAGAAGTGACAGCGATTGATAAACAAGGAACAATCATTTCAATAGCGTGTGAGGACATTGTAAAGGTAGAACTTGATTACATAACAGAAAGTTAACCTTGAGTCATATCGAATTATTCGATACAATATACTGTTGAATGGTGAAGAGAGAAGAGAGGAGTTTATCATGGGTAATACACGACACTTTTATATGTTTATTTTAGCGTTTGTTCTTGTTGTGGCGTTAACGATTTATTTAATTGTTGATAGCAGCTGGTACAATACAGTTCATCCAGCATTCCTTCTTTTTATGTATGTAGGAATTGCGGTTGTTAGTTTCGGAATGAGAGACGAAATGTTAGATCGCTTTGAAAAGTGATACATATACGAAAGACCAACAGGAAAATGTTGGTCTTTTTTTCTTGCCAAAAATAGGATGATGTGTATATACTGTGTATATAAGGTATATACAGTATATACACACTGGAGGAAAACATGAATATTATTATTTCGAATTCTTCCCAAGACCCTATTTATGTACAAATAAGAAAACAATTAAGCCAGCTTATTTTAAATGGTGGTTTAAAGGGTGGAGACCAATTACCGTCTATTCGTAGCTTAGCGAAGGAATTACAGATTAGTGTAATTACAACGAAGCGTGCGTACGAGGAGCTTGAAAAAGAAGGATATATAGAAACTGTTGCTGGGAAAGGGACTTATGTTTCACGTAAAAATAATGAACTACTAAAAGAACAAAGGCTTCGTTTATTGGAAAGTAAAGTGGAAGAGGTTGTAAATGAAAGTAAAGCGTTGCAGCTTTCACTTGAAGATTTACAGCAGATGATTGCGTGTTTATATGAGGGGGAATAAGGGATGTTAGAGCTAAAAAACGTTTGTAAAAGTTATCAAGATTTTGCAGTGAAAAATGTAAGTTTTACATTACCACGAGGATATATTATGGGATTTGTTGGACCAAATGGAGCCGGGAAAAGTACGACAATCAAAATGATTATGAATTTAATTAGAAAAGATAGCGGCGATATAAAAGTTTTTGGCAAGGACAATAAGAAAGCCGAAAAGGAAATAAAACAAAATATTGGTTTTGTATATGATGAAAATCATTATTACGAAGATTTAACGTGTGAGCAAATGAAACGGATTATTGCACCATTATATAAAAAGTGGGACGAAGAGCAATACAAATCGTATATGCACAGATTACAAGTTCCGAAGTATAAAAAAATTAAAGAACTCTCAAAAGGGATGAAAATGAAATTTGCAATTGCCATTGCACTTTCACATCACGCGGAGTTTATCATTATGGATGAACCGACAGCAGGATTAGATCCAGTTGTTCGAAGTGAATTACTTGATATGCTGCAAGAAATTGTAATGGAAGATGAAGTGTCTGTCTTATTTTCCACACACATTACGACAGACTTAGAACGCATCGCAGATTACATTACGTTCATCAATGATGGAGAAATTATATTTACTGGTGAGAAAGATGAATTAATGGAGAACTACGTAATCGTAAAGGGAAACAATGATTTATTAGATCGAGAAGGAAAAGAGCTATTTGTTGGATTACGAAAAAATAAATTTGGTTTCGAAGGTTTAGCGAAGGATAAACAAGCAATTATCGATTGGTTTGGAAATGAGGTTGTAATAGAAAAGCCTACATTAGATGATATTATCGTTTACACCGCGAAAGGGAGAGGTGCTTATGCGTCAGCTCATATATAAAGATTTGTTCTTTTTTCGGGTAACTTGGTTAGTGAATCTTATTGTGCCCCTTGTGTTATTTATGTTAGATCCAAGTGGTGAATTGTTAGTTCCGATGAGTTGTCTATTTATAACTCTTTCCTCCGTTATGACGTTAATCTTTATGGATGAAAGGAATAAAAGTGACATTATTATAAATAGTTTACCGGTAAGTCGAAAGGATATCATTATTGCTAGATATATTTCCAGTGCAATATTCATTGTAGGTGGCATGATCTCTACTATGCTAGTTGTTTTTCTTATAAGAGGTATTGTGGTCATTGGTGATATCGGTGCATATCATCCTAATCTATACATTGAAATTTCATGGTATGAAGTAATAAATGGAGTTGTTTACGCCGTATTTTTGGTTGTCACGTTTTTCCCTAGTTATTATGGTACAAAATCGAAGGTAGTAAGAAGTATAGTATCAGCAGCATCAATAGGAGTGGGGGGAATCCTTTGGATATTTATTAGTGATGGGCTGAATGAAACAGCACCTTCATTCATTGAGTGGATTATGAATCCAATGCATATTGGTGTATTTATAATTGGATTCATTACATTAGTTAGTATGTATATCGCTTCTATGTTTCTTACAATTAAAATTTATGGAGCACGTGATTTGTAGAGAGGAGAATTCATATGCAACAGTTGATTTTGAAGGAGTTTTTCTTACATAAGAAGATGTTTCCTTTATATTTTTTAATACCCATTTTCTCTGTTTTTAGGAATCCCGTCCAACCAATGGGGATTGCAATAGGATTATTTATAACATGTAGTACGATTATATATATTTCTTTTTATTATGACGAGAAAAGTAAAGCAGAAAAAGTATTAGTGAGTTTGCCTATAACGAGAAAAGAGATAGTTATAGCTAAATATATTTCAAGCTCATTATTTATTATGGCTGGTTTGAGTACAACTTTTATAGTCGTAATATTAGGAAATATTTTATTGAACAGAGACATAGCTATTCCTGGATATGCAATATTTTCAGCAATAGTAGCAACTTTGATCTATTGTGTTGTAACGATACCTGCTAATTACGTTGGAGGATATAAAGCTACTTCTGTTTTGAATGTTATTATGGTTTTGCCTTTAACGGGTATGATTGGCCTTATGTGCAATGTTTTTGGTGATAAAATAATTATGTTAAAAGTACTTCAATCTGAAGATGCTACACTAGCAATGGGTATGCTTGGCATCGGAGTGTTAGTAAGTATAGTTATATCAATGTTTCTCTCAATGGAAATTTTTAATTTGGTACATACTCTATCCTATTCTCTTTTATAT
>NZ_JBFPJH010000110.1:0-10498 GCF_040838255.1 Bacillus sp. C30
GATTACGTTGACGTCAGTTGATAAATATATCACTTCATTCACTGTTTCATCTCCTATTCTAGGCACTTGGAATGACTCATATTGAGTTCGTATGACGGTGAATCACATGTAGTTGTCCATCCGCCTTCTTATAGATCAACCAGTTTTCGGAATTTAAGCTGTACGAGTTAATATGTATTTTCTCTCGCTTCGTTAATCGTTTGCCATTTTTCACTTGTTTCCCCTCCCCCTATTTCTCAAACAGCTCATCCACTGTGGTTTTGAAGTATTTTGCTAGTTTTTGAGCTTCTTTTAGGGTGAAATCACTTTTGCCGTGTTCTTTAGCAAAATATGTTCTCGGTGAAATGTGAATTAAATTTGCCGCTTTCTCTTGCGTCATGCGTTGCTCTTTTCGGGCGATGAATAGATTTTTGTGCATGGGTAACGCTCCTTTACATCCATCATTTTCAGTTTTACATTGCAGCTATTCAAATATCAAACGATAAATTTATTATCGTTGAATATCGAGAAATATTCAGGAAAAAGTTCCTTTACACTTTTGTTAAAAACGGCTTGATATCTAGCCATAATATAAGGTCTTGGCATATACCCATCTTCAATTTTTCTTATATACGCCGCTGATATATCTAGTTTTTCAGCCAATTGTTTTCGTGTCATTTTATGCTTAAGTCTCTCATTTTTTACTATGTTATTCATTTCATCACCTTCTCAATTATATTAGGGCCTTGTCGATAAACCCAGTATATATGATAAGTTTTTGAACATCAATACATTTTATAAATTTTTGAACATTTTTTCCTCAAAGGGGTTTAAATTGATAATTATTTTATCTATAATAAACAGTAAGACATTCCGGTTATGAAAGGGGATCATTCCAATGACCTTGGGAACCAAATTAAAACAATTAAGGGGCAAACGCACGCAAGGTGAAATAGCTGCCTTATTAGACATATCTAGACCTACCTATTCTCACCTAGAAAATAATAGAATTGAACCAAACATGAACTTACTAAATGCAATTGCTGATTTATATTGTGTAACTACAGATTACTTATTAGGACGATCACAAGATTCACGTTTAACTGCGGCTGAAGATAAAAAAACTAATGAAATGGCATCACGTTTTGCTGAATTAGTATCCGATCTACCAGCAAATGAGCAAGAAAATGCTTGGAAGCAAGCATTAATGTATGTGCAATTTACTAAAAATCAAAAATGATGAGATAATTCTACTAAAAAAGCTAACTTAATCGTTAGCTTTTTTAGTTTCCATTTCTTCATATGTACTTGCAGTAATTGCTTGTAAAACTTCTTCTACATCTGTTCTCTTATTTTCTAAAAACCACTTTACCATTAATTCTTTTGCTAACTGTTCCTTTTTCATCTCGCATCCCCTTAATTCCATTCTACTCATATTTAGAGTCATAAAAAAATCTCCCCTTCAAAAATTATTAAATTATAGGTGACCCATTTTTAAATTATACCCTGTAAAATGGGTCACCCCTAAAAGCACGAAAAGTCACTACTAAGTAGTGACTTTTAAAAAAATTCTATTCAGCTAGTTCCCGGATCGTTAAACATATATTTTATTTCTGTTTGTTTCTGTTGAACTGATTCATGTTCATAACTACTTATATTTCCTCCCCACAGACCTATAACCCCCAAAACTGTTAATACTGCCACTATCTTCATTTTCATGTCAACACAACCCCTTCTCTATTAAGAATCATTTTATACATTCGTCCATAAAAACTCAATCCCATTAATTCAAAATCCAATAGTGCCTGTTTAATACCCTCAATATCATGAATACACATCGAATGTGCAATGTGCGAAAAAGGAGTATGCCCAGCTTCTTTTAAGCTTGCAAAGATGAAAATTGCAAGTTCTCGATCACCAAAGCGATATTCGAATGTAGCTCGCTCAGTTGGGTGAAGTGTAGATACATCAATCTTATCTATGTTTATGTTATTGTATATTCGTACGTGAGCTAAAGTAGTTTGGACTGCTAAATATTTTTGAGATTGCTGAGATATTTTAATTTCCTTTAACATTTCTCCTGTTTGTACCAAAAGTGCTTCAGCTTTTATTGGATCCTCTATCTGAAAACTTTCTGCCAAACATGAAATCCCAGTTATTTGAATTATTGGTACGTCTATGTCTGAATCTATAATTTTATAAGCTATTTTTCTACACTCTTCCAACTCAATTCTCCACAAATGCATAAATGCAATACGCTCATCTGCAAACATGCGAAGATAATCCCTTATTCGCCCTTTTTTAATTAGTTTAAGATTTGATTCAACTTCATCAACATATTGAATAATCGCATTATTATTCGGTTTATCTGCTAAAGCCAGCATATATAAAATATTGACCATTACTTGCACATGTGGATTGGCAGAAAAACGTGTGCTCCTAATTTCCTCATACAGAGCTTGCCCTCTCAATTCATTATTGTTACGCTTATTGAATAATTTGTAAACTGTAAAAAATATTGATAAATTCGAATTGTCCCTATGCTTTTCAATTAATTTGTTCATGGAGTCATATTCCGCTTGCACTTGAAAATATATCAACCCAATTTCTAAGTGGGATGGTAAAGTACAAGCAAGGAAATATCTCTTTGTAATCTCTCGTTTTTTCTCCGGGTTATCATATAAAAAGTTCGTCGCTTTAAAAAATATTTCCACATCCATTTCACTTTCACAACTTATACCTCTACGGAATGTTTCACGACTCACTTCAAGCTTTATAGCGAATTGCCTTCGAGAAAATCCAGCTGATTCAATTTTTGTCAATAATTCACTCATGACTTTTTCCATAATATTCCTCCTTCACTTCTCCTAAAACAATAAAAATCCACCATCCTATTTTCTCAACCTCTAAACTGCACTACGAATGATGAATGTCTGTTAAACTAAGGAGGAACTCGTATGATGCAAGTGTTTGTCCTAAGGTAGCTAGGATGACGGTGTGAGAGGCTTTGTTGGAGGCACCTCTTACACACGCTCTGCGAGTTTTTATGTTTCAATAATTATTGTTTATTTAGATTTTTCCGTCTATTAAGTCGACAGAAATCCAAATACTGTATACATTAGCAATTTTAGCACGAACCCACATTCTATCCTCTAATTTATTTCTCAATATAACTTCAAAGAAAAAAATTGATAATACTTGTATACTGGCAAAAAATCACACTCCTACCGAATAACAGTTCATTATTTATTATATTCTACTAAAATCAACGTAAAAACCAGCCAATTCTTAATAATAACAACCAACCAATTCAAAAAATACATTGCAAAATTACAAGAAATAAATGTCGAACTTTCTCAACATGTGTCATGCCATTAATATGGTACTATTATTTTATCCTTACTTATGTATCATCCAGATTGGTGTCCCTAACCAATCTTTCCCCACCTACTATTAGTGGGGAGTTTTTAAGCTATATGTTATTAAAATTAAAGTAGTTCAAGTCGAAGAAAGACGCTCAATTTATGTTGAGCGTCTTTTCTTTTGGTAACAAACAAGTTATAATCTACTCAATAAATTGAATTATCAATCTTTACATATACAGGAGGGAGTCCGATGGTGATCTACAAAGATAAAGAACGAGGAACATATTTCTTCGTAGTAAGAGTCCGTCAATTTGATGGCACTCAAAAACAAGTAAAACGTCGTGGGTTTAAAACAAAAAAAGAAGCACGTGAAGCTGAAGCGAAAATGTTAGTTGAAAAAGAAACAAGCTCAAGCTTAACGTTTGCTCAAGTTGCGGATAGTTATTTTGATTGGTATTGTCAGAGGAGGAAGAAGTCTTCGACCCTAACAATTCAAAATGTTATTTATAATCACTTAATGCCAGAGTTCAAGAAAATAAAAATCGATTATATTACCGCTAAGCATGTAATGATTTATCAAAATAAAATTATTAATAATTATTCTGCCGAGTTTTTAAAGAAAATTCACACCACACTTTCTGCTATATTTAACTTTGCAATAAAATTTCATGGCTTAACTCATAATCCCGCACGTATTGCAGGCAATTTTGAAAAAGAATCAAATAAGAGAATGAATTTTTGGGAATTCGCAGAGTTCAAACAGTTTATTGCAGTTGTGGACAATCCGATGTATAAAGCATTCTTTTCAACACTTTACTACAGCGGGGCTAGAAAGGGCGAACTTTTAGCACTAAATTGGGAAGATATCAATTTTGAAGAGAAAACAATTAATATTAATAAAACAGACTTTAATAGGCTAATTACACAACCAAAAACAAAAGCATCTAATCGAATTATTATGTTACCGACCCTTGTCATCAGATTATTGAAAAACTTAAGAGAACATGCTACATTAACAGCACCAGTAAAAGATTATTATGTGGTTTTCGGTACATTCCATACTAGTCTTGCTACAAGCACACTACAGCAAAATTTTAAAAAATATATAAACATAGCTCAGGTTAAAAATATTGTGTTGCATGAATTCAGGCATTCTCATGCATCTTATCTAATTAACAAAGGCGTCAGTCCACTTGTAGTAGCCCAACGCCTAGGTCATTCAGATGTAGCAACAACTCTAAATACTTATAGCCACTTGTACCCATCAAAACAAGCGGAAGCGGTTGCGTTTATGGAGGATGATTTGATATAATTGGTCCCAAATCGTTACCGCAAACACATACACCCTTGATATAACTCGTTCCGCACAAACAAATGAAGTCCATGCTAAAAACGTGAACGCTTGCGTATTTCGTCTTCTCATCGTTCTCCCCCTCGTTAGCTGTACACCTATTATAGATAAATATATTTATCACAATGGGTTTTTATGTAAAATCATTTTTCTATTTATTAATCTATCACAAAAAATTTCTATTTTGAAGATAATTTTCTTTCTAATCTGAAAAAACAGTTAAAAACATTGACATTTATTTCAATTCCACATAAAATAAAAACAAATATTACGAACCTCGAAATATACGGGAGTGGAAATAATTGTTGCAATATGAACATTTTTTAGACTTACTGCTAGATAACGCCAAGAAACTTTTCTATCCTGAAGAATGGGTAAGCCTTGATTTAACGCTTTCCAAGACAGAAGTATTTTGTTTACTTTGGATGGAGCGAAATACGGATATTACAATGACAAAAATTGCTGATCTTCTTGATATACCGATGAGTACAACAACGGGCGTTGTGAATCGCCTTGTAAAAAAGGGATATATTGAACGCTACCGGAATGAAAGCGATCGACGCATTGTATTAATTCGTTTAACAGAAAACGGCGTAATGCTCGTTCAAGAAGTAAAACAAAATGCGGCCCATTACTTTAGCCTAGTGACAGATGCATTGTCAGAAGAAGAAAAAGCATTCTTACTACAAATATTCCAAAAGATCATGAATCACATTGCTACGTCACAGCAAAAAACAGAAGAAAAGGTTTCTACACCTAAAATGAAAAACATTCCGATTGAATAAGACCCTAGTTGGGTTTTTATTCAATTAAATATTTCGACACTCGTAATATTCGACATTCGAAACAAAGGGGATATTAATGATGAGAATTATTCTGTATACAGGTAAAGGCGGCGTAGGAAAAACTAGCATTTCAGCAGCAACAGCAATCCAAAGTGCAAAACAAGGATTAAACACATTAGTAATGAGTACAGATCCTGCTCATAGTTTAGGGGATTCATTTGGCATAAAACTATCTTCTGAGCCACTAGAAATTCGCGAAAACTTGTGGGCACAAGAAATTAACACTATTTATGAAATGGAAAAAGGCTGGGGGAAATTGCAGAAATATATTACACTACTCTTCACTTCAAAAGCAGCTGATGATATTACAACAGAAGAATTAACGATGTTCCCTGGTATGGAAGATTTAATTAGCTTACTTCGAGTACTCGATTACTATAAACACAACACTTACGACGTCATCATTATTGATTGCGCACCGACTGGAGAAACTTTAGCAATGCTTAGCTTTCCAGACATGCTCGGCTGGTGGATGGAAAAACTCTTTCCTATTAAAAGAAAAGTTTTAAAAGTCGTTCGTCCTGTAGCTCAACCACTTCTTGGTGTCCCCCTTCCAACCGATGATATTATGGACGAATTAACAAATACACTTGAACAGCTCGGAGAAATGAGAGATATTTTATCAAACCGAGAGGTAACAAGCATTCGCGTTGTTGTAAATCCCGAAAAAATGGTCATTAAAGAAGCTCAGCGTAGTTTTACTTATTTAAACTTATACGATTATAACGTAGATGCCATTATGATTAACCGCGTTATCCCTAACACTGTCACCGATCCTTATTTTCAGGCATGGAAAGATACACAAAAGAAATATAAAACATTAATTCAAGATAGTTTTCAGCCACTTCCTATTTACGAAGCTCCGATGTTTGAACAAGAAGTTGTTGGTTTGCCTATGTTAGAGCGTGTAGGAAATGCTTTATTTAAAACTGACCCTTCTCCTACTGAAGTCAAATTTAACGGCCGCACACAGTATGTAAAAAAAGATGGCGATGAATATATTTTCGTTCTGTCCATTCCCTTCTCAAACAAAAGTGAACTTTCATTAAATCAAAAAGGTGATGAACTTATTATTCGAGCCGGCTCTATGAAGCGAAATATCACCTTACCAAAAACATTAACACACCTTTCTATTCAAGGAGCTAAGTTTGAAGATGATGTACTAAACATTCGGTTTGGAGGTGTAGTACATGCATGATGAATTACTAAGAAAGGTAATTCGTACAAAAATAAAAATCGGTATGCGTATATTAGAAGAGCTACCGAATCCGATTCAGCAATCAGCTAAGCACGCACTAAATATTTTGCAAGAGGAGCTCTCCTCTTATACTGAAGAACAACCGCAACCTGAGAGTAATTTAAAAAGCATCATAATTGAATAACTATACCCTTGTAGAAAGCCTTTTCTTATAGGCTTTCTATCCCTTTATTGGAGCTGATATAAGTTGATAAAAACATCTTCAACAAGACATTTCACCACTAATACAATCTGGCTAATCCCCCTTCTATTCTTTTTTCATAACCTTGAAGAAGCTTTCCAAATGCCACAATATATCGCTAATCGATTTTCGATCCATTTTATAACTAACAAACAATTTTTCATTGCAATTTCCATATTAACAACCTTCGTCTTACTCATAGTCATTCTATATCAATTAAGCATCATATCTTCTATTTATTTGATCATTTTTATACAGGGCTGTATCTTCTTTAACGCCGTTCAGCATATTATCTTGTATTTCATTTATCGTTCTTATAATCCAGGAGTAATCTCAGCATCTATCATTATCCTATTTTCTCTTTTCTTATTTTCATCAAAGAAACTATTAATCCCTAAAAAGAAATTAGCAAGCACACTCATTTTTAGTTTAATCTCTTACCCAATCATAATTTGGATTTCCTTATTATTAGCCAGCTGCTTTAATTAAAAAAAGACCAGGAAAACTCCTGGTCCATCACTCTACTTAACAAACATTGGATTCTATGTTATACAAAATTGGAAGGTACAGAATTAGGGTTTTGTTTGTTAAGTAGATTATATGTTGAACGAGCTAACAGCGGAGGGGTTCCTACTGCTAGTCGTTAAACTCAATATTATTTTGTGATTTTTGCAAGCTCATCAAGTGAAAGATCTACTGAGATTGAACCATCATTCGTTTCTTTCTTAATTGCATCTGTTACTTCTTTTGAATGGTATAACTCAATTACTTTTTTCAGTGTTGGATCATTTTTATCTTTCGTACGAGCTGCGAAAATATTAATATAAGGTTTCGCATTTTCATTCTTTGGATCTTCTAAGAAAATAGGATCCTTCGCTGGATCTAATCCAGCTTGACCAGCAACACCGTTATTAATAACTGAAGCCGCTACATCTTTTAATACACGAGGTGTTTGCTGTGCGATAACCGGTGTAACTTTTAGCTTCTTCGGATTTTCAGCGATACCGCTTGGATCCCCAAATAGACCAAAATCTTTCTTAAGCTTTAATAATCCAGCTGCATCGAGAAGTTTTAATGCACGTGCTTGGTTCGTTGGATCATTCGGAATAGCAATTTCCGAACCATCTGGGATTTCATTTGCTTTCTTATATTTTTCAGAGTATAAGCCCATCGGTGCAATTTGCGTTGTACCAACAGCTGTAATATCTAACTTATGCTCCTTTTTAAATTGCTCTAAGAAAGCAATGTGCTGGAATGAGTTTAGTTCAATATCTCCATCAGCTAACGCTTTGTTGGGTGTTGTGTAATCAGAGAACTCAACCAGTTTAATTTTAATCCCTTCTTTTTCAGCTTTTTTCTTTAAAATTTCCCAAACGTCTCCATCTGTTCCAGTTACACCGACGCGAACTACTTTCTCTTTCGCTCCTGCACCTGTGTCTCCACCTGAGCAGCCGCTTAATGCTGTAATTCCTACGATCGCTGATAATGCAAATGCTAAAATTTTCTTCATTTTCTTTTCCCCTCTTCCTTTTTATGATCTGCGTAAAAAGACTTTCGCAAAGTAGTTCCCTAAATTTTGAGCCACCTGTACAAGAATAATAAGTAAAACGACCGTTACAAACATAACTGACGTATCAAAGCGTTGATAACCATATGTCATTGCTAAGTCACCAAGACCGCCACCACCGACAAGTCCTGCGACTGCAGAAAATTCAATTAAACCGACCGTCATAAACGTGACACCTAGGATCAATGGTGCTAAAGCTTCTGGTACGAGGATTTCAAAAACAATTCTAAGTGGTGAAGCGCCCATTGCTTGTGCTGCTTCAATTACTCCTTTCGGAACAGAAACAAGATTGGTTTCAACCATTCTAGCAATACCAATTGATGCAACTAACGTCATTGGGAAGATTGCTGCAGCCGTTCCAATCGTCGTTCCAATAACACTTCTTGTTAGTGGGCTTAAAGCTACTAAAAAGATAATGAATGGAACCGGACGAATTGTATTAATTATGATATTAAGAATAGAAAAGACCCATTTATTTTCTAAAAAATTTCCTTTTTTCGTTACATACAACAGTAAACCTAGAGGTATACCGAGAATTGTAGCGAATATAAGGGTTACAATTACCATTAAGAGGGTATCCCCCGTCGCATCTAATATGCGAGGCCAAAATATACTCCAATCAACTCGCATGAGCTTCTACCTCCTTCAGCTGCACTTGCAGTCTTAGATGTTGTAATGCTTTTTGAATTTCTTTCTGTTCACCTTGTAGTTCTACAAGAAGATTTCCAAATAGCACATTTTGGAGTTCAATAATATTTCCATAAAGAACATTTACATCGACGTTATAGTTTTTCGCAATATATGATAGTACAGGCTGCCCTGTCTCTTCCCCAGTAAAAGTCAGGCGATAAATCTGACCTCCGTTTTGAATTTTCGCTAGAACACTTTCTGGTAAGTGATCATTAATAACAGAGCGTACAAAATTTTGAGTGGTCTTTGTTTTTGGTTGTGTGAAAACGTCAAACAGTTTTCCTTCCTCAATTACTTTTCCTTTTTCCATAACGGCTACACGGTGACAAATTTCTTTCACAACGTGCATTTCATGTGTAATAAGTAGGATCGTTAAATTGTACTCTCTATTTACTTTCTTTAATAAATTTAAGATTTCTGCTGTTGTTTCCGGATCTAAAGCTGATGTTGCCTCATCACATATGAGAATATCCGGTGATGTCGCAAGTGCTCTTGCAATCCCAACACGCTGCTTTTGTCCACCTGATAACTGTTCTGGATAATAGTTCGCTTTATCTTCTAAACCAACAAATTTTAGTAGTTCATTCACTCTTTCTTTTATCTCATTCTTCGGCAATTTCGCTAACCTTAATGGATAAGCAATGTTCCCAAACACCGTTCTTGAATTAAATAGATTAAAACTTTGGAAAATAATCCCAATTCTTTGTCTTAGTTTCCGTAATTCTTTCGCCGATAATGATGTAATATCTTTATCATCTATTGAAATTGTTCCTGCAGTTGGTCTTTCTAACATATTTACTAAACGTAATAACGTACTCTTTCCAGCACCACTAAATCCGATAATGCCAAAAATTTCGCCCTTTTCAACTGACAGCGTTACATCCTCCACCGCATGAACAGATTGCCCACCTGATTCATATACTTTACTTACATTGTTAAAAGAAATCATTTTCTTCCCTCCTATATGCTGTAAAAACTTGAAGTAGAGCTTTCGAGGTAAAATAAAAAGTGCTCTCCTTCTTATCAGTAATAAAAGATAAGAAGGAGAGCACTTTTATATGTACTCATTCACATCTTCTCATCTTCCAAGCCTTTATAGGCTTGCTGGAGTTAGCACGGTATTAAAAAACCCGTTGCTGAGGTATCGTAGGGCCAGTCCCTCCACCTCTCTGGATAAGAGTGTATCGATTTAATTGTCGTTTAATTAAGTCTTATTATAGAACTCAGAATAATGAGAGTCAATACATTTTTCGGAAAAATAT
>NZ_JBFPJH010000111.1:0-10400 GCF_040838255.1 Bacillus sp. C30
GATTACGTTGACGTCAGTTGATAAATATATCACTTCATTCACTGTTTCATCTCCTCTTCTATGCACTTGGAATGACTCATATTGAGTTCGTATGACGACGGGTTCAATGTAATCCTTCATTTATTTCTCAAACAGCTCGTCCACTGTGGTTTTGAAGTATTTTGCTAGTTTTTGGGCTTCTTTCAAGGTGAAGTCACTTTTACCGTGCTCCTTAGCAAAATATGTTCTCGGTGAAATATGAATCAAATTTGCTGTCTTCTCTTGTGTCATGCGTCTCTCTTTTCGGACGATGAATAAATTTTTGTGCATGGGTATCGCTCCTTTTAAAAGTACTTTCTAGATTCTACATACAGTTACTTCTGTTAACTATAAAGTTAAAAAAAATCAATAAATAAATCATCTATAGAAACCTTAAAGATACTTGAAATACCTAATAACTTCGCAGTTGTTGGTTGAAGCTTATCATTCTCCATAAGGTTAACTAAAGAGTGACTACAATTTAACAACTCTCCTAATTCCCTCTGTGAAAACCCTCTATTTTTCCTTAATAAATAAAGTTTCTTACCATCAAATCTTTTCATCTTTATCTCCCTTCGGTTACTTGTGTTAACATCATACTGCAAAATGAATTCTTCTGCAAACCTTTTTTATGCACTTTAATGGTTTTGTTTAAAAAAGCATTGCTTCATTTACTTATTTTAGTTATTATAATCATAGAAATGTTTAATTCAGTTAACCGGGGGTGTTAGTAATGGTAACATTAGGAGACCGTATAAAATTTATGCGTACAAAAAAAAATATCTCACAACAAGAATTAGCGGACGCTTTAAATGTTAATCGTTCTGCAATATCCTTATACGAAACTAATAGAAAAAGCCCTTCGAGAGAAAATACCTATAAAATAGCTACCGTATTAGGTATATCGATAGATTATTTATTAGGTTTACAAACTGAGCCTTCTCTTCAAACTGAAAACATCAATTCTGAAACTGCCCAACTTATGAAACGTCTTGATAATATGCCATCAGAAACAAAAAAAACGATTATGAACTTAATTGATGACTTACTTAAAATACACGAAAAATAACCATGATTATTGAGTATTAATCATGGTTTTAATTTTATTGACCATATGTATAAACTCTTCGTCCTTACTGAAAATCTGTTCCAGTATTAACATCTTTTTAATTTTTCCTTCTACGTTTTCCCATTCCTTTTGAACTTTTTCACCATTTACTTTATTCATATTATCTAATCTCCTCTATAGACAATTATCTCATCAACCATTGTAAATCGGCCCCTTTTCTATAATTTTATTACTAATTTTGATAAAAATATCCAGAATAACCAAAAAACAAATTGCTTTTTTTCAGCAAAATATATTGACAAATAAAAAAGAACCGCTTAATTAAATTCATTAAGTGATTCCCTATAATTCAACCGCCTGGTCTAACATCCATATAATTAACATATTTACCTAAATTATGTTCTTCTAATCCCTTATTAGTAACAAACGGCATCAGTATTAAAGTCAACATCACCGAAAATATCAATATTTTCTTCTTCAAATTCATTCCCTCCC
This sequence comes from Bacillus sp. C30, assembly GCF_040838255.1. Taxonomy (NCBI): domain Bacteria; kingdom Bacillati; phylum Bacillota; class Bacilli; order Caryophanales; family Bacillaceae; genus Bacillus; species Bacillus sp. C30. The sequence goes on from NZ_JBFPJH010000111.1 coordinate 1,583, forward strand.
ACCTCTTGTTTATAATCCATCATCCACTTAATTATAGCAGAATCTTCCCCACGCTTATATAATTCTCTTGCGCTTAAACTGGAAAAAAAGTAATTACCTTGAGTAAAGAATTGCTGAAGACATTTATGTAAGCTTTCATTAGACGTATCTCGCATTGCCTTAAATAACACAATAAAGTCTTCATTTTCTTTCTGATAAAAAACTTGAGCATATTTGTCAACGTCAGCCAATACACTAGCCGTTCCGTCTGTTTCCGCAGCATAATACATTTCTACCATTTTCATATTATAAAACGCCTCATTCTCGTAGCCCTGATCACCAATCCCTTTAGATAAATCATAGCCTTCTTTTAGCACTGATAAACATTTCTGCTTATCTTCAAGTAAATAAGACATGCCAATTATATATGATGCATCCGAAATAGCCTTGATACCAACGTTGGCATTTTTAATAATAGAAGCATATTTTCTCGCCATATCTCTGTTATTTGATCGTAGATGTACAGGCGCTAAGACCTCGTATACCTTATAAAAATAGCAATGTTGGATAAAATCCTTACGTCCACCGCTTAACTGTCTCAGTCTCTGCTCTACTTCTTTACCAAGCCCGATCATCATTGAGAACTCTTTAGAAAAATAGTAACCATAGCATTTCATAATGCTAATTAATATTCGCAAACAACAATCCGTAGGCTGGCGTAAGCTATTTATTTCTTTAATCAGTGATTCGCCATCAATCTCCCTTAACATATATCGATACAATATTTCGTAAACGTCCACAAATTCCTGAATACTTCCTTTATCTTTTCGATATTTTCCTATCAAGCGTTTTAACAATTCAATATCCCTAGTAATCGAAGCGTATTCGAAGCTTTGTTTGATTAATTCTGTTGTATCAACTTTCAAGCAAAAATCACGCATGGTAGTTTTGTAGTTTTCATCAGGAAACGTCAATACTTGCGACAATTTCAAGAGACCGCAAAAACTAATTGTCCCACTTTTTTTGAACTTAGACATATATTGGGGACTTACCCCAATAGCCTCAGCAACACTCGCATATGTTAACTCAGGCCTATTGTCAATTAATTCACAAATTTCAACATGTAGCGACTTCAAAGTAATCTTCCCTCCATCCGGTAACATAAAAGCCCTCAGCTTTAATTTTCTCAACTCAGGACACATTCTAAAATTATTAGGTGTGTGTTACACTGACGAGGAACTCGTATGATGCAAGTATTTGTCCTAAGGTAGCTAGGATGAACGGTGTGCGAGGCTTTGTTGGGTGCACCTCTTACACACGCTCTGCGAGTTTTTATGTTTTATTTATTCTAATTATTCCGTCTATTAAAGAAGGAAACATCCATATACTGTATACAAATCCAATTTTATCACGAACCTACATTCTATCCCACACTCTATTTTATTTCTCAATATAACTTCAAAGAAAAAAATTAATAATACTTGTATGGTAGCAAAAAACTTACACTCCTGCTGAATAACAGTTCATTATTTATTATATTCTACATAAAATCAATGTAGAAACCAGCCAATTTTTAATAATCGCAACCAACCAATTCTAAATTGCATTGCAATATCACCAAAAACAAATGTCGAACTTTCTCAACATGTGTCACACCATTAGTATGCTACTATTATTTCACCCTTACTTTATGTATCATTTCTAATTGCAACATCTGGCAAACTCCACTACACCATGTGGAGTTTTTCTTTTTTCAAACTATTCAGAGTTCCAATATACTATACTGTTTATGAATGGAAATTTGTTTTATGTTAAGTAATATGTTATTAAAATTAAAGCGGTTCAAGTCGGAGAAAGGCTCTCAATTTATTTTGAGAGTCTTTTCTTTTGGTAACAAACAAGTTATAATCTACTCAATAAATTTAACTATCAATCTTTATATGTACAGGAGGATTTCCTATGGTGATCTACAAAGATAAAGAGCGAGGAACGTATTTTTTCGTTGTCAGAGTCCGTCAATTTGATGGCACTCAAAAACAAGTAAAACGTCGTGGATTTAAAACGAAAAAGGAAGCACGTGAAGCTGAAGCGAAAATGTTAGTTGAAAAAGAAACGAACTCAAGCTTAACTTTTACTCAAGTTGCGGATAGTTATTTTGATTGGTATTGTCAGAGGAGAAAAGAATCTTCAATAGCAACCATTAGAAATGTTATCTACAATCACCTAATACCTGAGTTTGAAAAAATAAAAATAGAACAAATCGTGCCAAGACATATCATGAATTATCAAAACAAAATTATAAATACATACTCAGCCAAACATCTAAAAAAGATTCATGCTGTACTTTCCGCTATATTTAATTTCTCTATTAAGTTTCACGGACTTACAAATAATCCCGCAAGAATTACAGGTAATTTTGAAAAGGAATCAAATAAACGAATGAATTTCTGGGAGTTTGAAGAGTTCAAACAATTTATCGGAGTTGTAGATGATTCATTATACAAAGCATACTTTTCCGCATTATATTACAGCAGGGCTAGAAAAGGTGAATTATTAGCATTAACATGGGAAGATGTAAACTTCGAAGACAATACAATTAACATTAATAAAACTGTTTATAGAGGACAAATCACAAAACCAAAAACAAAATCATCAAACAGAATTATCATGTTACCCATACATATCCTCAATTTATTGAAAGAGTTAAAAAAACATGCTACAGTAGAAGCACCATTAAAAAATGATTATGTTGTATTTGGTGAGTTTTATACTTGTATATCCACAACTACTCTAGACAGAAAATACGCTAATTATTTGAATATAGCTGGCATCAAAAAAATTCTACTTCATGAATTCAGACATTCGCATGCATCTTATTTAATTAACAAAGGTGTTAGCCCACTGGTAGTAGCTCAACGATTAGGGCATTCAAGTGTTTCAACTACATTAGATACGTATAGTCATTTATACCCATCAAAACAAGAGGAAGTAGTTGCATATATGGAAAAAGATTTTAAATAAACGTGACCAAATAGTTTCCAACGCAATCAAAACCATTGATATAACAACTTCAAAAGAGAATATACTCCTCCACACTATTCGCTTTACTCACTTCACTTTGACAACCGACTATGAATAGCGATATGAAAAGGATATATACTAGTTTTTTATATTTCATTTCTGTTCTCCACTCCGTACATCATTCTTACTTACATTTATAGCGGTTCTTATTATAGTCCAATATCCTGATATTTTAATAGAAACTACTCTACATATGCAAAATTGCATATTAATAAACCTTTCTCTTATTTTAAAATTAACTTAAATTTTTTACCAAAATATACAAATTACAAATGAACAATGTTATAATTTGTAAAAAATATATTGGAGGATATTATGAAAGCTCACGCCCTTTTCGACTTCTTACACTTACTAGTTTTAAGCATGAAAAGCTATTCTGTATGGGGAATGCCAATCTATGTATTCATTATCCCTCTTATTTTTGTAGTAGGTTATATCATTATCAAATCAAATAAGAAACGCAAGAATACCTCTATTCAAAGTCACTAACCTACCATTCACCTAAAAATGATATGATGAACAAGGGTATATCCCCACCTCTCTTATAGCGGTGGGGATTTTAATGTAAGCATGCAACATAATACACAATAGAAGGTGATTTTATGAGAAAATACGCAGCGATTGCTTTATGTACATCTGCTATTCTAGTAGGCTGTAATACTAGCAATGTAAGCCAAGAACCTAAAAAAGAGAAAAAGGTACAAGAGGTCAAAAAACAAGAAGAGACGGTGCGGGAACAAGGTAAAATTTCTTATAATCCAATTACGCACGAATCTACAAACGCAAATATTCATATTACAGACATAAAAGATTCTTTAACCGAAGTACAATATAAAATTTGGCGCACTGCTGATGGAAAGGAAAGTGCTAAATCCTTTTCTTCTAAAGAGAAAAATCAACAATTTACACTTCCCTTTGATATAAAAGAATTTGAAGGAAAACGCGGTGAATATCAAATTGAAGCTACAGGAACAACAGAGGGCGGAAAAACTATTCCACTTACGAAATCTACTATTACTTTCGAGCAAAAAGTTCCTGTTCTTATGTACCACGCAATTGATGATTATCATGGACAAGGTATTAAAGATTTATTCGTATCGCCTGCTAACTTTGAAGCACAAATGAAGTATTTAAAAGAAAATGGTTATACTTTGTTAACGTTTGAACGCTGGGGCGATATAAATAAAGTAAACAAGCCGATTTTCGTTACATTTGATGACGGTATGAAAAATAATATGAATGCATTTCATGTTTTACAAAAACTAAAAGACGATACATTTAAACCAGCGGCAACAGAATATATGATTGTTGATAACGTTGATGTAGAAGGAGCTCTTTCTACATCTGAAATAAAAGAAATGGTTGATTCAGGTATTTTTTCTGTACAATCTCACACAGCAACACACGCAGACTTGCCGAAAATTACAAACTATGATGAAGAGTTAAAAGGATCAAAAGAAAGGCTAGAGAAAATAACAGGTAAGCCTGTTATCGCAATTGCTTATCCATTCGGTCATGTAGATGATAAAGTTGTTGCAGAAACAAAGAAACACTATCAATTTGCAACGACAACAAAGCCTGGACAGTTCATTACGAAAGGTGAACCTGATGAGTTGTTAAAAATGAAGCGTGTTCGCATACACCATACAACGACTGTAGAACAATTTGCTTCTTCGATTAAATAACTATTAGAGCTCAATACATTTTGAGCTCTCTTTTTACGTTATATTTATATATATTTTTAGAATTTTCTTGTATTATATATAGTAAGAAATCTTTCAAACTAAAGGAGATTATACATATGTCATTTGAACAAACGTTAGAGAAATATGCTGCCCTTGCAGTCAATGTTGGTGTTAATATTCAACCCGGACAAACTTTATCAATCAGTGCACCTCTTGAGGCTGTACAGTTTGTACGCCTCGTTACAGAAAAAGCATATAAATCTGGTGCAAAACACGTATATGTTGATTGGAATGATGAGACGTTAACACGCTTAAAGTTCGATCTAGCTCCTGAAGAAGCTTTCTCTGAATTCCCTTCTTGGAAAGCACATGCTCGTGAAGAATTAGCAAAAGAAGGCGCTGCATTTATGTCCATCTATGCAGAGAATCCTGATCTATTAAAAGGTGTAGAACCAAAGAAAATTGCAACAGCTCATAAAGTAGCTGGAGAAGCGATGAAAGTATACCGTGATTATGTACAAGCAGATAAAGTAAGCTGGTGCGTAATTTCTGTTCCTACGAAAGAATGGGCTGCAAAAGTATTCCCTGACGTAGCGCCAGAAGAACAAGAAACAAAGCTATGGGATGCTATCTTCAAAGCTACTCGTGCTGATTTAGAAAATCCTGTGGAAGCATGGAAAGAACATGATGAAACACTACATACAAAAGTAGATTACTTAAACGAAAAACATTATAAAGCTCTTCACTATACAGGCCCTGGAACAGACTTAACAATCGAACTTCCAGAGAAGCATGTATGGGCTGGTGCTGGTAGCTTAAATGAAAAGAACATAGCATTTATGGCTAACATTCCAACTGAAGAAGTATTTACAATGCCTCTTAAAACAGGTGTGAACGGCCAAGTATCTAGCACAAAACCGTTAGCATTTGCAGGTAATATTATTGATAACTTCACGTTAACATTTGAAAACGGACGTATCGTAGACTATAAAGCTGAATCTGGTGAAGAGGCTTTAAAACATTTAGTAGAAACAGATGAAGGTTCTCACTTCTTAGGCGAAGTAGCTTTAGTACCTCATGATTCACCAATTTCAAACACAAATATTTTATTCTACAATACGCTATTTGATGAAAATGCATCTTGCCACCTTGCAATCGGAAATGCTTATGCATTTAACTTAGTTGGCGGAAAAACAATGTCTAAAGAAGAACTTGCTGAAAATGGCGCAAACGCTAGTATTACACACGAAGACTTCATGATTGGATCAGCTGAGCTTGATATCGACGGCATTACAGCTGATGGAAGACATGAGCCGATCTTCCGTAAAGGTAACTGGGCGTTTTAATAAAAATAAAAGGCTATCTTCCACGCCGGAAGATAGCCTTTTATGATGCCGATGACACTTTCAGTCCAATTACTCCTAAAACAATAAAGAGAATACAAAATGCTTGGAATAAATTAATATGCTCTTTAAAAAAGTACACACTAATGATTGTAATAAGTAGCGTTCCCACACCAGACCAAATTGCATAAGCAATGCTTAAATTAATCTTTTTAACAACGATAGCAAACACGCTGAAACAAATTCCATAGAATACGAAAATAAGTACACTTGGAACAAGCTTTGTTAAACCGTTCGATAACTTCATCGCAATCGTTCCAGCTACTTCAAAAATAATTGTTACGAGTAATAATAGCCAATATACCATACTAGAATCTCCTTCTCTGTTACCTTATAGAGATTCTAGTATACTACTTATAGTCCTAACGAAATATATTTAATTTCTAAATATTCCTCGATACCGAAATGGCCTCCTTCACGGCCGATACCACTTTCTTTAAAGCCTCCAAATGGTGCTTGTGCAACTGATGGAAGGCCATCGTTTAAGCCGATAATTCCGTACTCTAACGCTTCACTAATTTGGAATGCTTGGCTAATATCTTTTGTGAAAATATAAGCAGCCAAGCCATATGGTGTATTATTTGCTCGTTCGATTACTTCTTCAACTGTTTTAAATTTCGCAACTGGTGCAACCGGTCCAAATGTTTCTTCATTCATACAAAGCATCGTGTCATTTGCCAATCCAATTACTGTTGGCTGAATGAAATAACCATCTAACTCTGCAAATTTATGGCCACCGTATAAAACTTCTCCGCCCTTTTGAATTGCATCTTCAATATGTTCTTGTACTTTCGAAACTGCATTCGCATCAATAAGTGGACCTACAGTTGTTCCTTCGCCGAATCCATCTCCGACTTTAAGCTGCTCTACAGCTGTTGTGAACTTCCCTGCAAATTCTTCATACACTTCTTCTTGAACAAAGATGCGGTTTGTACATATACACGTTTGTCCTGCGTTACGGAATTTCGAACCAATTACCGCTTCTACTGCCTTATCTAAATCAGCATCATTCATAACAATAAATGGAGCGTGACCACCTAATTCAAGCGAAACCTTTTTCATCGTTTGCGCAGCGCTAGCCATTAATTCTTTTCCAATTTCAGTTGATCCTGTAAAGGAAACTTTTCGAACGCGCTCATCTTCCATCCACGTATCAGCAATTGCTTTTGCACTACCTGTTACAATATTTATTACACCTTTTGGAATATCTGCTTCATGTGCTAATTCAACTAACTTCAATGCAGTTAATGGCGTTTGACTCGCTGGTTTCACAACTGCCGTACAGCCTGCTGCAAGTGCTGGAGCTACCTTTCTCGTAATCATAGCAGCCGGGAAATTCCAAGGCGTAATAGCTGCCATAACCCCAACTGGTTGCTTCATAACTAAAATACGCTTATTCGGATGAGAAGCAGGAATCATTTCACCGTATATTCGCTTTCCTTCTTCTGCGTACCATTCAACAAAACTATTTGCATAATTCACTTCACCAAGTGCTTCTGCAAACGGCTTCCCTTGCTCTCTCGTCATGATTGCTGCAATTTCTTCTTTATTTTCATCAATGAGCGTGAACCATTTTTTTAACTTTACTGCGCGATCCGCTGCCGTTAATTTTGACCATAATTTAAAAGCCTCATGTGCAGCATCAACTGCTTGCTTTGCCTCTGTAATCCCGCCCTTTGGTACAGTTGCAAATACTTCCTTTGTCGCTGGATTATTCACTTCGATTTGTTCTTGCAGTGTAATCCACTCACCATTTATATACATCGCTTTTTTATCTAAGTTTACGAACGTCGCTTTTTTATCCAATGTTTTCTTCCTCCTCTATGAACTTCTTAATCTTCCTAGTGGCAGCAGATTGACTTATTTGTAAAAACTCAGCCACTTTATAACTTGATCCATACGTTTTATACGCTTTAAGAATGATATTTCTTTCTACCTCTTCCAGCATTCTATAAAGACTTTGTCCGGATTGTTCAACTGTGGCCTCTTGCATAGATAGTGGCAAATCTTCTACCATTACAAAATCATCTGCAGTGATAACAATTCGTTCAATTACATTTTCAATCTCTCTATTATTTCCTTCCCAAGGGTACCCTACAAACATTTGTAACGTACTAGGAGCTAACTTTACATCACGTCCGTACTTTTTATTAAAATGCTGTAAATAATGATAGATGAGCGGCAATATATCTTCTGTTCTCTCCCGAAGTGGCGGAATTGAAATTGGAATGACATTCAGACGATAGTATAAATCTTTCCGGAATGTTCCTTGTTTCACCATCGTACTTAAATCTCTATTTGTTGCCGCTACAATTCTAACGTCCACCTTTTTTAATTCTCTTCCACCTATAGGACGAAACGTTTTTTCTTGCAATACTTGCAAAAGCTTCGCTTGAATTTCAAGCGGCATTTCACCAATTTCATCTAAGAAAAGAGTTCCTTTATGCGCTGATTCTAATAGCCCCTTTTTCCCTTCACGATTTGCACCTGTAAAAGACCCACCTGAATATCCAAAAAGCTCAGATTCGATTAAATTCGTCGGCAATGCCGCACAATTAATTTCATAGAAACTTTCATTCTTCCGGTGACTCACTTCATGCAAATGGCGTACTAATCGGCTTTTCCCCACTCCAGTCTCACCTAATACGAGAACAGTACTATCTACTACAG